>JASEHN010000353.1 GCA_030018715.1 Thermodesulfobacteriota bacterium
GACCTCACAACTAAAAAGATATATTTTTAGCATCAGGTTGCCCTTCGGGCACCCCTAAAGTTAAAAAAGGAAATTCCTATACAATCAAGTTAAAAAATCATGGCAAAATGTTCACTGAGAAATTAGCGATAAGAAAAACGAGAAAGGACACTCAAGGAGAGCCATCATGAAAAAAAATATGATTTTAGTTTTCGTTCTTATAATGAGCTTGACCATTTTCAACAGTGTCTTCGCCGCGGAATTTTCGGCGGATATGATCAATAAAGCTCAGGGGCAAACATTGCAGTCCAAAATCTACATGAAAAAAAATAAAATCCGCCTGGAAACGAAAGGGGAGGAAGCTTACAGTATCGTAAGAACGGATAAGAATGTGGCCTGGATGGTATTTCCCAAAGATAAAGCATATATGGAGATGATCCCTCAGGGGCCGCAGGTTCAAGGGGAAAAATTGAAAGGGGAAGTTAGCCGGAAATATTTGGGTTCGGAAACAATCGATGGCCGTCCTACCAAGAAATACGAAGTCATCCTCAAGGATGCGGATATTTCCGATAAGGCCTATCAGTGGATGGCTACGGATTTAAACTACCCCATAAAAATATCGGCAGTCGATGGAAGCTGGAGTACGGAATACAAGAACATCAAAGTGGGCGCGCAGCCTGATAGCCTTTTCGAACTTCCCGCCGGTTATGAAAAAATGGCTATGCCCGGAATGCCGGGAATCGCCCCGGGATCAGGTAACGTGCCGGGGAAAAAAGGGAAGAAATAATTTGGATTTTCGATGTGTGATCTACGACTGTGATGGAGTTTTGTTTGATTCCCTTGAGTCAAACAGCAAATTGTACAATGATTTTTGCATCCGCCTTGGCAGACCTCCCCTCACAGACGAAGAATTAAATTTCGTGCACACCCACACGGTATTCGAGGCCCTTCATTTTATTTTTGGCCATGCCAGCCAGATGGAAAAAGCGGCTTTAGACTTATGGAAACAGATCGATATTTCCGAATACCTCTCTTACCTGAAGATGGAACCGCATTTGCTGCCCACCCTCAAGTTCCTGAAGGAGCGGGGAATAATCCGGGCCATCTGCACCAGTCGTTCCACAACCATGAAACTCATCATGGAAAGGTTTCGCCTCTGGCACTACTTCGACACGATTGTCACCGCTCTTGATGTAAAAAATCCCAAACCTCACCCGGAATCTATCAACAAGATCATCGAAGCTTTTCATCTGGATCGGAGAAAAACGATCATGGTGGGAGATTCACCGGTTGACCGGCAGGCGGCGGAATCAGCGGGAATTTTTTTTGCGGCTTATAAAAACAAAGAAATCGGCGGCGACTTCTTTATCGACGACCATCTGGCTATCCTGGATTTATTTTCGCCAGAAAAGTAGGTACGCTGAAAGTTTTTTTAATCTTGAAGAAACAGAGGGTTCGAAAAACTTTTTGCTTAGACCAATTGTCAGCCCATTTTCAGGGTCTGCCCGCAATGAGGGCAAACTTGGGGATCTCCCTCATAACCCTGGCCGCAATAAAAACAGGAGATTAATGGGCTTATAATCTGGCGGGTCTCCCGTTCTTGGGCAGCCAGCCTTTCCTTTCTTTTTCTAAAAATAAGGTAGAGGGGGAGAAAAACGATCAAGAGGAAAAAGACCCCGATCGCCCAGAGAAGGCCCTTCCCAATGCTATACCCACGCTTTTGAGAGTCATAAAAGACCCAGAGGGCAGCGACCAGATTGACCAACAGGAATAAATATCTCAAATATAATCTCCAATTAAGCTAACAGCAGTCAGCTTTTGAATGAAAGGATCCAAGAGTTCTATGGTTCCAGTTTTTTTAATTTTTCACTTGAATCCTTGGACCCTTGACCGCTGGACCCCTATTTTATCAAGCTATCATACCAGGCCAGATTCTTTTTGATGAGTTCCGGGATTGGTAGTTGATAAGGGCAGCGGGGCAGGCAATCGCCGCATTCGGTGCAATTCCGCCCTTTCTCCATCAACCCTTTGATCCAGGATATCTCATCCGGACTGCCGAACCTCCTGATAACCGATTTTAAACCCATCATGAGCTGAATGTTAATCCCCTCCGAGCAGGGTTGGCAATAATCACACCGGCGGCAGAATTGACGGTCGAATTGTTGCCTCACCTGCTGAATGCGGGCCTGGTCATCTCCACTGAGAGAATGCCCTTTGGTAAAAATATCCCAATTCTCCCGGGCCCTGGCCAGAGTTTCCGACCCCGGGATGGGTACGACATCCGGCGTGGCCAGCACAAATCTCAAAGCCGGGCCGCCTTCTTCGATCACCCCTCCGGAGAATGGCTTCATGGTAAGCACGCCAACATCTTTTGCTCTAGCCAGAGGAAAAATCTTCTGGGCAGAATCGGGCTCGAGGAAACTGTAGCAGGCCATGATCACGTCAAAATGATCTTCCTGAAGAACTCTTTCCAGAAGATCCAGGCTATGGCTGGTCAGACCAATATGATCGATCAGCCCTTCAGCCTTGGCCCGCGTGAGCCCTTCGTAAGCTCCACCCGGCCCCATAACTTTTTCATAATCTTCGACTTTGGAGACGTTGTGCAGGTGGTAAATATTGATTTTTCTTACCTGCAACTGCCGCAGGCTTTCGTGCACTTCATTGTATATCTTCTCGGTTCGCACAGGAGACTTCGAAGAAAGTATGACGGGGGTTTTCGTATTTTGCAGGGCCATTCCTATCCGCTGTTCGCTGGTGGTGTAACCCCGGGCAGTGTCCAGCAGTTCTACCCCCATTTCCACTACTGATTGCACTACTGATATGGCTTCCTGTTCACTCACCCGCTGGATAGGAATCCCCCCCCATCCCAATTTTTTTACGATAAGGTTTGTCCTGCCCAGCCTTACTTTTTCCATCCATTCCTCCATTAATTTTTTATTTTATAAGAAGGCAGATTTTCACCGATTTTGGCATATAAAAATCTTTCATAATTTCATAGTATAGGAATTTCCTTTTTTCAACTTTAGTCCCGCATGCGGCGGAATCACCTTAGATACTTTTGGCTTTCGACGCGTATTCTTCCTTTTGGCTTAATCATGGTTTTAAAAACTCTGTGATCTCTTTGTTCTCTGTGGCTAATTCAAAATTAAAGCAGACAGGTGTTGGCTGGCAAACTTTTTTATCGTCTTTATCTGGTCCAACTTACCCTGAAAATACAATATGGCCAGGAGGATGAGGATGCCGATACCCACGAAAAGAATCGTGCGCCATAAACTGGAAGAGGGCTGGATGGCTTCCCCCATAGAAGGCTCGGAAGGAATGGAGACAACATGTGGTGAATCGGGTTGGGGTGGGGCAGAACTTATCGGAACGGAAGCTTCCGGGGCTGCCATTAAAACCGTTCCCAGAGTGATTTGCTCTTTTTTTACCCCTTCGAGTAATATACTGGCTTGCTGTCCAGCTTGGGCTTCTTCCACCAGACGCCGCGAGACCTCAATGCCAACCACCAGAGCGCTCGCCCATTTTCCATCCGTCCCCAGGAATCCAATTTCTTCACCTACGGAGACTGACCCGCCCTCCACTTTACCCGTGACCACGACACCCCGGCCGGGGATGGAAAAAACCTTTTCAGCAATGAACCGAAAATTTTTATCCATATTTCTGCCTCCCTTTCACAAAAGCATTCAACGATCAACCGGAAGTCAAGGCAATGGAGATGAAGGGAAGCCAAGACTCGATTGACCAAGTGTTTATAAGCGAGGATATTCGCTGGAAACCTTGAACCCATGAACCCTTGAATCCTCGAACCCTGTATTTTCAACCCGTCTCAACCGTAACGCAAGTCATCGTGCGGGAAATTCCATCCACCCCCCGGATTTTTGAGAGAATCATGTCCCCCAATTCGTGGAGGGTTCTGGCTTCCACCAGAAGGATGATGTCAAATGGTCCAGTCACAGTGTGGGCCATTTTTACCCCTTTGAGCTTGGTCAGGGTTTCGAAAGCGCCTTTTGTCTTGTCCGCTTCCGTCCGAATCAACACAAACGCTGAAACCGCCATATTCCCCCCTTTGTAAAGCAGTCAGCATTCAGCGACCAGCTTTTTTATCAATTATTGAGTTTCGCAAAAGTAATGGAACTTCATCCGCTCTACTATTCCCCCCTCACCCCGCCCTCTCCCCCCTTTCGGGGGGAGAGGAGAAAGGTGAGGGGGG
>JASEHN010000354.1 GCA_030018715.1 Thermodesulfobacteriota bacterium
GGCGAAAGCCGGAATCCAGTAAATTCAAGCAGTTCTGTCCGCCTGAGGCGGACTGTTTTCACCGGAGTGACGACTTTTTACGAAACCATCAATGTTGACCTTTAAAATTATCTGTTGCATTCGTAAAAATTCATTGTAAAATTTCCCTCAACATGACCCAAGGAAAATTATTCCGCTTCTTAGAGAACAAACCTCTCACCCTTCTGGCGATTTTTATCTTTGCCCTGTTTGTAAAGCTCTTAATTTTTTCCCTGGTCACCGAGCCGATCATCTTCTACAAATACCCCTATTTTGCCGAGCGCATCAGCAATGGAATGGATATCGGGGAAAGAATTCTTGATCTCAGTCCCTTCTACCTTTACGCCAACGTATTGCTTTTCAATATCTATGGGGAAAATTGGGAAGCGCTGGCCCTCCTGCAAATCTTCCTGGGAAGCCTAAACTGCCTGTTCATCTACCTTATCGGGGAAAAAATTTATGGCAAAGCCGTTGGCTTCGTAGCTGCTCTTTTCCTCCTTCTCTATGGGAACCTTACTCTGATCGAACTATCGCTTGAACCAGAAGTTTTTGTATTGCTTTTCAATTCCCTGATCATCTTCTTTTTGATTCAAAGCAAAGAGGCAACTGCTGCGGGGAAAGAAGTCTGGAGATGGTTTATCATTGGATTATTGATTGGCCTGGCCGCGATCACCAAGCCCAATGCCCTGTTTTTCATGCCTCTGGCCGTTCTCTGGAACTGGTGGGAGTCCCCTTCGTATAGATTCAGGATCAAATCCACCTTCTTGCTTCTGATTGGAGTCGCCGTCCTTGTCTCACCCATTACCTTGAGAAATTATTTTAAATTCCAGGATTTTATCCTGATAACGGCGGATAGCGGAAAAGTTTTTTATCATGGCAACGGGCCGGGGGCTACCGGGATGGAGCGGGCTGATTTGCCTGAACAAGGTTTTACTGAAGAAGGGTATGTGGAGCCAGACTATGCTCATACCCTCTTCAGAAAAGTAGCCAGAAATCTCACCGGTCGCTCCCTGAAACCTTCAGATTGCGCCAATTTCTGGTTCAACAGAGCCCTGGATCATATTAGGGCTAACCCGTTCTCCGCCTTCACCCTCGAAATAAAAAAGTTTTTCTTCTTCTTCGGTAACTACGAGGTTCATGACATTGACTCCACTTATAAATACTACCGGATTATTCAAAACTGGCCTCTCCTCCCTTTCGGTATTATATCCTCACTGGGAATCCTTGGAATGGGTTTGGCCCTGCCCAGGTTCCGCCAGGCTTTCCTTCTTTATTCCATGGTGGGGATCTATCTATTTTCTGTGTTGGTCTTCTTTGCCGCCTCCCGGTACCGATTACCGGCAGTGCCTTTTCTTGCTACCTTTGCTGCTTATGCCCTTGTTTCCATCTTTTCTCAATGGCGAGAAAAACAATTTAAAAAACTCCTGATTTATTCTGGGGCGGCTTGTGTTTTGTTTGCCGGCACTCATTTCATTCTGCGTTCCGAAGTTCAAACCTTCGACCGCTGGCAGACCGCGACCAGAATTCATTATTCCATGGGAGGAAACAGGTTTTTCCGGCAAGGGTTATATCGGGAAGCCGTTCAGGAGTTTGAAAAAGCCATCGCCCTCCAGCCGGCCTTTGCCCCGGCCTACAACCGCTTAGGCATGTCCCTGGCCATTCTCGAAGATTACGAGCGGGCTGAAAAATATTTTAAAAAGGTCATCGAGCTATCCCCGGGCATCGATCAGGGCTATCTAAACCTCGGTCTCCTATATGAATTGAAAGGGGACCATTCCCGGGCCGTTCCCTTTCTCGAAAAAGCCCTTTCTTTAAACCCGCAAAACCAAAAGGCGAAAATCCACCTGGAAAAATTAAATCCAAGGACTCTTTAGCAAATTTGGTTCTTTTCCCAAAAGTGAGCGATCAAACAAGCCAGGTAATGACGGCGTGTTCCATGAAAAAAGGTTTCACCGTAATTCTCCCCTCCCTTTCTCAATTTTATGGAAATACGGGACTAAAAAATGGTAGAATTTTTTTGAAGAGAATGGCATAGCCTGAGTGAGGTTGTTTAATATGAAAAAGGGGATTACAAAATCGGAAGCTTGGGATTTCAAAAGACGCTGGGAGGCAGTGAATTTTATCGAACGTAAAGAATTGAAAGAAACCCCTCTCCTTCAAAAATTGCAAAAGCTTGCTGTTCTTATGGCTTCCGTGAAACCACTGGGCTGGGGCGAAGCCCTTTTGGAAGATGAGGAAGGAGTAAGAGAGCGTTGGAAACGTTTAAAAAGGGTATATTATGAAACCACCTGAACCCCTTGCTCCCCTGCTCTCAGTCCTGCTTGATCTTGTCACATGGTTTCAAAGCAGGAATGTTCGAGGGCTTGTGATCGGCGGTGTTGCCGTATCTCTTTTGGGCCGACCACGGGTTACCCACGATGTGGATGCGTTAGATGGATTGTTAAACCATTGGAAATACGAGTTGCCTGCCCGAAAATACACCCCTTCATCCCAGGTAACCCCATAATTGTTCAGGGTAAAGGCCGTAATGGCACAAAAGCATAGAGAACTGAATAAAGCTGTCTGCCTTACACCAAGCTTCAATTTCCGTCTCCGGTTTTTCTACGAAGAAATAAAATACTTCCCTGGTCGGCATACACAACTTGCCAGGATGGCTCTTGAAGCATAAGCAGATGAGTCTTCGTTTTCGCCTTCAGGAGCACCATCTCGTGGGGATATTTCCGCAAAAAGGTTTTCCAATTCTCTCGGCCGGCCAGGAAATCAAAATACTCCCGGGAAAATTCTTCTTCATATACGGTTTCGTAACGTCCATCCATGGCTACCTTACAGGAGGGATAACAGGTCCAGATCAGAAATTCGCCCCAGTCAAAGTGCGGTAAAATGTTCCCCTCAAGGCCTTTTTCCTTGATCCACTTGATAGCGCCCACGGGGAAGTAAGGCGATGGGGTTAAAATATGGAAACTGGGAGCCATTGTTAGAGAAAGCGATGGATTAATCCATAGGTAAATCAAAATCAGGAGAAGAACGGGAAAAGCTTGGGGTCTCCAGGAAGGCCGGGTAAAAAAAAGGCCCCGGGCTCTCCAGGCCTCCCAATACTCGGAAAGGATAACGGGGAGATATGCTCCGAATACCAAACCAAAAAGGACTCCATGCCTGATGCTCTTATACCCTAATAAAAGGGGCGCGGCAATAATCAAAAGGTCCGTAAGATTTCTTTGGCGGCGAAAAATTAAAGCAACCGTTAGAATCAAGCTAAGGATAACAAAGATTAAAACCGGGACATCCTGGACATTATTCTTCAAAGCGGCCATGACCGACAGCCATTCGTCTATCTCCGGCCGGGGCATTAAGACGGCTTTCCACAGGTATGTCCAATAATTGAATCCATAGGGATTTATCAAGGTTACCAGGGCCGCCGGAATCATTATCTTTACATAAGGGACTGCCTCTCTTTTAGAAAATCCCTCGCCTAAGGCATAAATAAGGATCAAACCGAGTCCGGCCAAAAACCCGCCGTGGAGATTGCACCAGAGCGCATGGATGGGGGGCAGCCACCAGAGGATAGACCAATTCCTGGTCTTTTGCGCACTTTCCAGAATATAAAGGGTGAGGATAAAAAAGAGGTAAGTGAAGACCTGTGCCCGCACAGGGAGATACCCGAAAGAAATAAGGAGCATGGCCGGAATAAGGGCTATAGAAGCCAATAGCGGTTTCCCGCCCTTTTTTAAAGCTGTGAGATATATCAAGGAAATAGTAACGATTATAATAAGGTAGCGAAGAAGCTGAAGTCCGGCCGGTCCCGAAGAATTAAAAATGTAATAAAAGAATACCCCGGTCAGCCATTCATGATAGACCCAGAGCGGTTTTGTCGGCGTGTAAGAAAAAACATCACGATAAGGGAAATAGCCCTCTTCCCAGAAAATACCGCCGAAAGAGAGATACCCCCAAAGGTCATTGTCGGATATATTTCTTGAAAATAGGAGAACGAAATAGAAATAGAAACACGCGTAAAGGAATATAAACTTGATAATTTTAGGGAAACTTCTGGCCGATGGACATATCATTGAATTTACAGGGCTATGATCAATTTTAAATGGTTATTATGTTTGTGAACTGAAAAGCAAAGGATCGTTACCCGAGGTTTAAAAAAGAGTAACGTGGCCTAC
>JASEHN010000355.1 GCA_030018715.1 Thermodesulfobacteriota bacterium
TAAGGATGGTCAGGGAAGGGGAATAAAGCTTGCGATCGAGGATGTACTGGCGCAGGCGACGGAAGTCATTTTCCTGGAAAGAAGGATCGATGATGAAGGCAGCGATTACCTCCATTCCATGCGCCCTAAGGATTTTCAGGGCTTCTTCGTTGTTCTGGATAGAGTTATGCTTGTTCAACTGGCCGAGGGCTTCTTCATCAATCTTTTCAAAGCCGATAAAAACTTTCCAGAACCCGGCCTTTTTCAAGAGAGGAATAACCTCGGGTTGCTCGACGATGGAATCGCTGCGGGCCTGGAAGGTGAAGCGTTTCTTGATCCGCTTTTCGATGATCATTTGAGCGATGCGCTTGGCCCGCGGTACGCTTAGGAGGAAATTATCGTCGGCCAGAAAAATGTATTTTTCCCGGATGGTTTGGATTTCTTTCAGCGCCCGCTCGGGGCTGTTCATGCGGCATTTACCTTGAAAAAATTTCCAGACGCTGCAGAAATCGCAGCGGTAGGGACAGCCGCGGGCGGTTTCCATGATGGAGAAGGGTTTCTGGAAACCCAGGTGGTAATGGTAACGGTAGCTCTTGGTGAGGTGACGGGCTGGCAGGGGGAGTTCGTCAAGGTTGGGGATCAAGGGGCGCTCTGCGGTAGAGTGCATGCCCGAGGGTTCGTTCAAGGTCAGGCCGGGAATGGTTCGCAGGTTCTCTCCGTTTTCCCAGGCCTTAACCAGTTCGCGGATAGCCGTTTCCCCCTCCCCGATGACCACTCCATTGACGAAAGGGCTGAAAAAGTCTTCAGGGGAAAGGGAGGCATGGTGCCCCCCGATAAAGACGGGAACATCCTGGCGCCAGGATTTAACGGTCCTGGCGATCTCCCGGGTCTGGTAAACGTCTATGGTGAAGGAACAATTGATGCCGCAGAAATCCGGCTCATAATCGTGAAGGACCCGGTCCAGATGGTTTTCCAGCCTCAGGTCCATAATTTTTACTTTGTGCTCAGTCAAGCCGCCGGCGATCGTCTCCAGGCCTAAGGGCTCCACCACGGCCAGACTCCGAAAGCCAAGTCCTCGATCCTGCGAGGGCTGGATGAGTAAAATCTTCATTTTTCCTTTTCCTCGACCAGGAGCTGCTTAAAAAAAAGGTCCCTTGTAACGAACCTCCTTTACAAGGGACCTTTCAGGTGCTGGCGGGGTCGACGGGATTCGAACCCGCGGCCTCCGGCGTGACAGGCCGGCGTTATAGACCAGCTTAACTACGACCCCGGTAGGCGGAACAGGGATTGAACCTGTGACCTCCCGCGTGTAAGGCGGGCGCTCTTCCAGCTGAGCTATCCGCCCTGAAAAAAGAATATTTCCTCACCCAAAAATTATAACATGCTTCTCTGGGGAAATGGGAGGATTTTACGCGAGGAAGCCCTTGTGCGGAGGCGGCAAAGCCTCATTTAACTGCCGATTTCAAGGCGGCGCCCGCCCGGAACTTGGGAACGTTGGCAGCCTTGATATTAATCTCTTTGCCCGTCTGGGGGTTTCTGCCTTTGCGGGCAGCCCGGCGGGAAACAGCAAAGGATCCAAATCCCACCAGGGAGACCCTATCCTTTTTCTTCAGGGCGGCTGTAACACCTGTCAGGAATGCGTTCAGGGCTTTTTCGGCGGCAACTTTGGTGATGTCGGCCTTTTTAGCCATCGCCTCGATTAAATCGGCTTTGTTCATGCTCGCACCCTCCCTTTTTTTAAAAATGACTTACAAAACGATTTATTTTCTACC
The DNA here is from genome assembly GCA_030018715.1 of Thermodesulfobacteriota bacterium. Classification (GTDB taxonomy): domain Bacteria; phylum Desulfobacterota; class SM23-61; order SM23-61; family SM23-61; genus JAHJQK01. The sequence continues at coordinate 1,752 of JASEHN010000355.1, forward strand.
ATGTTGGTTTTGCTTGTCAAGGGAAATTCTTGAAATCGTGCTGGAAGATAAAAAAATTCTGAAACGGGGCCCCCGGCGTGGAATACACAATAAAAGCCGGTTTCAGGCTGTCTCAGCCTTTTTTTCATAGAGGACGATGGGTTTTTCCTTATTGACGATGGTTTCTTCGCTGATGATGCACTCTTTGATGTTGGTCTGGGAGGGTAGATCATACATGATGTCGAGCATGATGGTTTCCAGAATGGAGCGCAGGCCCCGGGCTCCGGCCTTGCGTTTCAGGGCCTCCCGAGCGATGGCCACCAGGGCTCCGTCCGTGAAGCGCAATTTGACCCTCTCGAAATCGAAGAGTTTCTGGTATTGTTTAATCAGGGCGTTCTTGGGCTCCCGCAGGATGGAGACCAGAGCGGCTTCATCCAAATCGTCCAGCGTGGCAATCACAGGCAGACGGCCCACGAATTCGGGAATGAATCCAAACTTGAGCAGGTCTTCGGGTTGAACTTCTCCTAGCAATTCGCCCAGACGCCTTTCAGAACGGCTTTTGATGTCCGCGCCAAAACCCATGACCTTGGCCCCGATTCGCTGCTCGACGATCCGATCCAGGCCGACGAAGGCCCCCCCGCAGATGAAGAGGATATTTTGGGTGTTGACTTTGATGAAGTCTTGTTGAGGATGCTTCCTTCCTCCCTTGGGGGGGATGCTGGCAATGGTTCCTTCAACGATTTTCAGCAGGGCCTGCTGCACCCCCTCGCCGGAGACGTCGCGGGTGATCGAGGGATTCTCCGACTTGCGGGAGATTTTATCGATCTCGTCGATATAGACGATCCCCCGTTGCGCTTTGCCCACGTCAAAATCAGCGGTCTGGAGGAGGTTGAGAACGATGTTTTCCACATCTTCCCCGACGTAACCTGCTTCAGTCAGAGTGGTGGCATCAGCGATGGTGAAGGGAACGTTGAGGATGCGAGCCATGGTCTGGGCCAGTAAAGTTTTGCCCGACCCGGTGGGGCCGATGAGCAGAATGTTGGATTTTTGTAGTTCGACCCCGTTCAACTCCTGGCGGGAATCAATCCTTTTGTAGTGGTTGTGGACAGCCACGGCCAGGATCTTCTTGGCGCGTTCCTGGCCGATGACGTACTGGTCGAGGATGCCCTTAATCTCCGACGGCTTGGGAACAGCCACTTTACGCAGGGTGGCTTCTTCTTTCTCCACTTCTTCGGAGATGATGTCATTGCAAAGAGCCACGCATTCATCGCAGATATATACCGCCGGCCCGGCGATGAGCTTCTTCACTTCCTCCTGGCTCTTGCCGCAAAAGGAGCAGAATAGGGATCCCAATCGCTCCGGTCCTTTTCGATCTGGCATGGCCGAACCTTTTTGGCGTTAGCTGCTTTTGAGGGGTTCCTTCTTGAAAATGACCTCGTCAATCAAGCCGTATCCCTTGGCCTGCTCCCCGTTCATAAAAAAATCCCTCTCCGAATCCTTCTCGATTCTTTCGATGGGCTGTTTCGTATGTCGGGCCAGTATCTGGTTGAGCTCGTCCTTCATCCTTAGGATTTCTTTGGAGTGGATGGCAATGTCAGTAGCCTGTCCCTGGACTCCGCCCATGAGCTGGTGGATAAGGATACGAGAGTGGGGGAGAGCGAAGCGTTTTCCCTGCTCGCCGGCAGCCAAAAGCACGGCAGCCATGCTGGCAGCCTGCCCCATGCAAAGGGTGGAAATTTTGGGCTTGATGTATTGCATGGTGTCATAGATGGCCAGACCGGCGGTCACCAATCCGCCCGGAGAATTGAGGTAGAGATGAATATCTTTATCGGGGTCTTCGGCCTCCAGGAAAAGAAGCTGGGCAATGATCAGGTTGGCCACATAGTCGTCGATGGGTGTTCCGATAAATATGATGCGGTCCTTGAGGAGGCGCGAATAGATGTCATACGCCCGTTCCCCCCGGGAGGTCTGTTCAACAACGATGGGGACGAGATTCATTATTTTCCCTCCGGATGATCTCCCGCAGGCGTCGCTGCCGGAGCGTTTTCTTTTTCAGTTATTTTAGCTTGGCTAAGAAGAAAATCAAGGGTTTTTTCCTCGAGCATCTTGGCCCGCAGATCCTCCAGCAGGTCATTTTTCTGGTAATAATTCTTCACGGCTTCCACGCGCTGCTTGAGCTGGGCGGCCAGCTTCTCGAAATTTTCTTCCTGCTCGGCTTCGCTGACGGATAATTTTTCCATCCCGGCAATCTTTTCCAGAATCAAGTGGCCACGCATGTTCTTTTCGGCTACGGGGAGGAAGGAATCGCGGAGTTTCTGGCGATCCAGGTTGGTTTCATCAAGCTTCATTCCTTGCTGGGCCAGGCGGATTTCCGCCCTGGCCATGAGGTTCTGAACCTGCCGCTCGACCATGCTTGGGGGAGCGGGGCAAGGGTGTTTTTCTATGATCGTAT
>JASEHN010000356.1 GCA_030018715.1 Thermodesulfobacteriota bacterium
ACAACGATGATCCCCTTCTTTATCTATGACAATAACCATGCCGAACAGTATTGGGACGTGGGTAGGTTTTGAAGGTTATATTCCTTCATTAAAACGGAGGTACAGATAAGAATAAAAACGCACCTGATAATATACAGAAAAAACTGGAGTTCAGGCGGGGCCGACGATTTTTCCAAAGAGGTCATAGGCCATTGCTTCGGTAATCACGGTTTCGAAAATCTCCCCTGGCCGGGCACTACCCTGGCGCACGAAGGTAATCCCATCAACTTCCGGGGCTTGCCCCTGAGTTCTTCCCTCCCATAAAATCCCGGACGATTTTCCCGGCCGCTCAATTAGAACCGGCATGTGTGTCCCGATCTTTTTTCTCTGCTGGCGAAGAGAAATCTGTCTTTGCAGGCGCATGATTTGATGGTACCGTTGCTCTTTGACTTTTTCGGAAACATGCCCTTTCAGGGCCGCAGCCGGGGTTCCTTCTTCTTTCGAATAGCGAAAGACCCCCAAATGTTCGAATTGGGCCTCTTTAACAAAGTCAAGGAGCCTACGAAATCTCCTCTCTGTTTCCCCCGGGAAGCCAACCATCAAAGAAGTGCGCAGGGTGATTCCGGGAATTTCGGCTCGCAGTCGGGCGATCAGTTCACGCACCTGGCTGCTGGAAACTGGCCGGTTCATGGCTCCGAGGAGTTGGTCATCGATATGTTGCAGGGGCAGGTCCAGATATTTGCAAATCTTTTCTTCTTCCCGGATGAGGCGGATCAACTCCGGAGTAACGTGGCCGGGATGGGCATAGAGCAGGCGAATCCACAATAGTCCCTTTATTTTCACCAGGCCCCGCAACAGGCGTGTAAGGTCAGTTCCATCACCGAGATCCTGGCCAAATACAGTGATATCCTGCGCGATGAGATTAATTTCCTTCACCCTTCGGGAAACAACTTGCCTGGCTTCCTGAAGAACCGAAGAAATCTTCCGGCTGCGCAACTTCCCCCGGATTTGAGGAATGATGCAATAAGAACAATGGTTGGAACATCCCTCGGCAATTTTTATGTAAACACTGCCAGGGGTAGAGGTTAACAGGCGAGGGGTCCGGTGATCATAGAGATAAGTGGGGGGGCCGATAACCTGTTTCCGGCTCAACTGGCCTTCTTTAGATTTTTCCAGGAGGTCGCCGATGTGATGTAACTCTCCTGTTCCCAGGATCAGATCCACCTCGGGAAGTTCTTTAAGCAGCTCCTGGCCGTAGCGTTGCGGCAGACAGCCCGTAACCACCAGCCGCTGGCACTTCCCCTTTTCTTTGGCTTCCGCCATGGCCAGGATGTTGGCGATGGACTCTTCTTTGGCCTCGCGAATGAAGCTGCAGGTATTGATGATGATCACATCGGCTTCGTCTTTTGCAGAAGGAACCCAGCCTTTCTCCCGAAGAAGGCCGAGCATAACCTCGCTGTCCACCAAATTCTTGGGGCATCCTAAGCTGATCATGCGCACTGTTTTTTTAGGATTATTCACGAAAGGATTATTTTCCGGTTCCGCCGGCAGGGGCCGACCCTGGCATAGTGAATACCTCCACATCTTTGGGAGGGGTGAAATTGAAAAGGGAGTCTGAAAGGTTGTTGTTAAATTGAATCCTGGAAAAAGTGATCTGGGTTACATTGCCCATGGCATCCTGAATTTTGGCCTGCAGAATCTTAAAAGAATTCCGCTCGACGACTAAAAAGAGTTTCTCCAGGCTCCCCTGTGCTTCAATTGGGGTCAACTCCAGGAAGTAATCTGCGCCGGGAGAAGGTTCTTTGACAAAACGAGCCTGAAAATCCCTTTTGAGGTTGCCGATTCCGGCCAGAAACGTCGAGGGTGCTTTAGACTGGAAAGCCTGAGTCATTTTAGACACGACCACCTGTTTGTCTTCCGGCCGGTAGTTCCAGAGGGTTTTTCCGTCGGAGATCATCTCCTGCTTGGTGGGCTTGTGGTAAATCCAGCGCATCTTTCCGGGCTTTTTAAAATAGACTGCTCCCTCGGCATGTTGCTTTTTTCCCAGGCTTTTAATTAAAGATTCCTGGGCGAAACTGGCTTTAAAGTCTGCGTGAATTTCGTATTGCTCCTGGACTTTGGCCACAACCTCCTCCAGGGGAAGGGCTTGGCCAATGCCAGGTGAAGGCCAGAGCACGATAAGAAGAAGGAAGAATAGGGCAAGAAAAAAATTATTTCTTTTAACCATAAAATTAATCCTGATTTAATTATTTCTCTGCGGTGAATTATAATTTCTTGATGTACACTTCCCGCGGCTTGCTGCCGTCAGCCGGGCCCACGACTCCTTCCTGTTCCATCCTCTCGATCATCCGCGCTGCCCGATTATAACCCACCCGCAAACGCCTCTGGAGCATCGAGATCGAGGCCTGCCTTAACTCGGCCACAACAGCCACCGCCTGGTCATACATTTCGTCGTAACCATCAGTCTCGGCCCCCGCTGTTTCTTGTTTTTCTTTCAGGATGGTTTGATCGAAAACCGGCTTGCCCTGGTTTTTCCAGAACTCGACGACCCGCAGAATCTCGACCTCGGCGACGTAGGCCCCGTGAACCCGGATCAGGCGGGAAGTCCCGGGAGGCAGGAAAAGCATGTCGCCGGAACCCAGGAGGTGCTCGGCCCCATTGGCATCCAGGATGGTGCGCGAATCGGTCTTGGAGGAAACCTGAAAGGAGATTCTCGTGGGGAAGTTGGCCTTGATCACCCCGGTAAGCACATCCACTGACGGCCTCTGCGTGGCCAGGAGCAGGTGAATGCCCGCAGCCCGGGCCATCTGGGCCAGGCGGGTGAGAGAGGCTTCCACATCCCGCGCCGAAACCATCATTAAATCCGCCAGCTCATCGATGACAATGACGATGTACGGCAGGGGAGATAGATTTTCTCCGGTGCGGTCCTCCAGGCCTTCGGTCTCTTTGAGCAAGGTCCCGCCTTTGCGGCGGGACTCTTTCAATTCCTTATCCACCTTCTGATTATAACGTTCGATGTTGCGCACGCCCTTCTCAGCCATCAACCGGTAACGAATCTCCATCTCCTCCGTGGCCCACCGCAGAACCAGGGCTGCGGCCTTAGGGTCATACACCACCGGATGGAGAAGGTGGGGAATTCCATCGTAGGCCGAGAGTTCCAGACGTTTGGGGTCGATCATCAGGAGCTTCACTTCTTCCGGGTCGGCCTTGTAAAGGAGGCTGCAAACCATGGAGTTCAGGGAGACGCTTTTCCCCGCTCCCGTGGCGCCGGCAACCAAAAGGTGGGGCATCTTGGCCAGGTTGGTTACGAAAGGATTGCCAAAAATGTCCTTGCCCAGGGCCAGGGTGAGCTTCGATTCAGCCTTGGAGAATTCCTCGCAGATGAGGATGTCCTTCAGGTAAACAGGCTCCCGGATGGAATTGGGGATTTCGATGCCCACCGCGGCCTTACCCGGGATGGGGGCGACAATGCGCACGCTGATGGCCCTGAGAGCCAGGGCTAAGTCATCGCTTAGGCCAACAATCTTGTTGATTTTCACCCCCGGCGCCGGTTCATACTCATACATGGTGATCACCGGCCCCGGGCGCACTTCCACGACTTTTCCTTCCACGCCAAACTCTTCCAGGCGTTTTTCCAGGATCTTGGCGTTAGCCAGCAGGCTCTCTTTGTCAACTTTAATTTCCTTCTGCTCAGGGCTTTCAAGCAGAGAGAGCGGCGGAAGGACATAAGATCCCCGCGAATCCAGGAAAGAGAAATGCTCCTGTTTCTCCTGCACGACCGGGGGGGATTCGATAACAACCCCTTCTTTTTCCACTGCTCCGTCTTTTTTAATGATTAAGGGCGGGGCTGATTCTTTTTCTCTCCTTAACTCTTTGGCCTTCTTTTCTTTTCTATCCAGGCGGCGCTTCCACAGGCTCTGCCCCTGTTTCAGAATAGATAAAAATAAGCGGTTAATCCCCTTGATCATTTCTACCCAGGAGAAGCTGGTCAGAACCATTACGGATATGGTAAGCACAACAGCGAAAAGGAGCAAGGCTCCGCTGAGGTTCAGGTATTTCTCTGCTGTCCGGGCAAAGAAATAGCCCAGAGCTCCCCCGCTGTCGATCATCGCCCCCCAAATCTTCACCTTCCCGAAACTTAAGGAAAGTAAACAGCTAAGAGTAATAAACAGTCCTACCAAAGACGCTGTT
>JASEHN010000357.1 GCA_030018715.1 Thermodesulfobacteriota bacterium
CCATGCCCAAAGCCCTGATGATGGCCGCCTTAGGAGTTCTTTTAGGAACCATCGGATTGGACACCATGACCGGAAGGCCCCGCTTCACGTTTGGCATCATCGAGCTGCTCGATGGGGTGGGGCTCGTGCCCCTGGCCATGGGCCTCTTCGGAATTTCTGAGGTTTTTAACAACGTGGAACAGGCCGTGCGGCGAGAAATCTACGATACCAAATTGAAGAACCTTCTGCCCACCTTCAAGGATTGGATGGATAGTAAATGGGCCATCCTTCGAGGTACGGTCATCGGCTTCTTCATCGGCGCCCTACCGGGCCCGGGGACCAGCGTGGCCTCTTTCGTCTCCTATGCCGTGGAAAAGCGAGTTTCCAAGAACCCCGAAAAGTTCGGCACAGGGGCCATCGAAGGGGTGGCCGGGCCGGAATCGGCAAACAACGCGGCCACGGCTGGAGCCATGGTTCCTTTACTCACCATGGGAATTCCTGGCAGCGTGGCTGTGGCCATCCTGCTGGGAGCGCTGATGATCCATGGGATCACCCCCGGCCCCATGCTGGTGAAGCATCACCCAGCCCTTTTCTGGGGAGTGATCGCCAGCATGTACCTCGGAAACGTCATGCTCCTGGTCATCAACCTGCCTCTGATAGGAATGTGGGTTCGTTTACTCCGCATCCCTTATTCCATTTTTTTCCCTCTGATCCTGATGGTGTGTGTGATCGGCGCCTATGCCCTCAACCGCAGCACAGTCGACGTAGGTCTGATGCTTTTTTTCGGAGTGTTGGGCTACCTGATGCGGAAATTCGAATATGAACCCGCACCTCTGGTTTTAGCTTTCGTCCTTACCCCTATTCTCGATGACGCTTTGAGGCAATCGCTCATCCTCTCCGGCGGAAGTTTCACAATCTTCGTTCTCCGGCCTATCTCCAGCGGGTGCCTGATCATCGCGGCCCTGCTCCTGATCACCTCGGCCTTTCCCTTCTTCCGTAAGAAGGGGGAAAGGGGAGCAGCCGAATTAAATGGGTGATTCTGCATGCTCTCTTGGAATCTATAAAACCCTAAACAAAGGAGGCGAATCATGAAAATCCAAAAAAGTCTTAAGAGTTTAATCAGAAGCGGAGTTATTCTGGCTTTCCTGTTCTCTTCTTCTTTTTCCGCCTTCGGCCAGGCTTTCCCGGACAAGCCCATCAACATCTATGTGGGCTTTGCCGCCGGAGCCACCACTGACCTGTCCGCCCGAGCCTTGGGCCACGGATTGGAAAAGGTGCTCGGGGTTCCCGTAGTGGTGGAAAACAAGGCCGGGGGCGCGGCCACGGTTTGCGCTGCTCTGGTGGCCAGCAAGAAACCTGATGGATACACCCTGGGGGTTGTATCCACCGGAGTGATCAGCGTGCGCCCCCATATGTTCAAGCTGGCTTATGACCCGATGAAAGATTTCACCCTGATCGCCCAATATTCCCGCTATATTGGAGCGGTGACCGTACTGAGTGAGTCCCCCTTTAAGACCATCCATGAATTCATAGCCCACGCCAAGGCCAACCCCGGCCTCTCTTACAGTTCCCCGGGAATGTACACCCAGCAGATGTTGGCCACGGAGCTTTTCCGGCAGTGCAAGGGACTGGAGTTTAAGCATGTCCCCACCAAAGGAGGAGCGGAAGCTTGCACCCAACTTCTTGGTAAACACGTGAATTTTATGGCCGGGGCTGGGCTGCATATTCAATATGTAAAACAGGGTGTAATGCGGATGCTCGCCGTTTTTAATGCTGATAAACGGGACCCGAATTATCCCGATGTGCCCACGCTGAAGGAACTAGGCTGCGAGGACGCGCCGGCGCTCGGCTATCTGGTGATAGGGCCGAAAGGCCTTCCCGATCCCATCTACAAAAAACTGAGCGAAGCCATCCGCCAGGTCACCGAGGGGTCTGATTTTCAGAAGTCTCTTGGGCACCTCGAGATTCCCTATGACTATAAGGACCGAGGCCAGCTGGAAAAGGATGTACTGGTTGAATATGAGTTTTATAAAACTTTCCTGGAAAAAATGGGGGTGAAGAAGGAGTAAAAAACTTCCCTGCCCCACCCGCCCTCTGCTGGGCTTTCCCCGGTTTGAGACAGTGTTGTAATCCAGACGGGAGGGCATGAATGAGGAAGCATTAGGGGGTGAAGTAGTTATCCAAGGCTCTCTCGTAGGTTTCCGTCAAAGGATCGGCGGATTCGAAGGGCAGCGGAAATATTCGGCTTTCACCATGCTCCGATCCATAGAAGATCCACTGCCTCATGATACCGAAAGAATGCTCTCCCGCCTGGGTCTTCAGATTACGGAATTGTGCCACAGCCTCTTTAGCGAAAGGAGACATCATGGACAGGGAAAGATCTTTACCACAGATTCGCGAGGAGAAAGAAAAGTGGGAGGAAAAAACTCTAAAGCCGGCCCTGGAGCGATTCAAGCTGAAAGAGGCTCCCACCCGGTTTTATACCCCTTTGGATGTCGGCGAAGAATTAGCTTTCCTGGACAAAGTTGGCTTTCCCGGGCAATATCCCTTCACGGCAGGAACTTTTCCGACCTTTCCTTACCAGACCGGGGAGAGGGGTTCTGGTTCCATCGCGCAGGCTCCGGGATTGGTCCGGGCCGGCCGCTATTCGGGCTACGGATCCGCAGAAGACACGAGAGACTACTATCTTCATATGAAACAGTTAGGTCAGCGGGCCGGCCCAAATATCGCCTTCGACTTGCCAACCCAGTGTGGGTATGACTCGGATAACCATCTGGCCACGGGGGAAGTAGGCCGGGTGGGGGTGGCGGTCGATACTCTTCAGGATATGGAGATCATCTTCGAAGCTTTTTCCGGGGAGAATGACATTGACCGGACAGCTTCGAATTTTACCATCAATGCTCCAGCGAACATCATTATGGCCATGTACTTAGCTCTGGCGGACAAACGGGGGATTGCCTGGGATAAACTGCGCGCTTCCCCGCAAAACGATATCCTTAAAGAGTTTATTGCGCGTGGTACCTACATCTTTCCCCCTCGGCCATCGATGCGCATGTTTCGGGATAGTCTGGTATTCTTTACCAAACATCTTCCGAACGTGAACATCACCAGTATGGGCGGTTTCCACCTCCGGGAGGCTGGAGCAACTCGCGAGCAGGATTTAGCCTTCAGTATGGCTATTGGAACGGCTTATTTGCAGGAAGGAGTCAAGGCTGGCCTTGACGTAGATAACTTTGCCCCCCGCTTTAGTTTCAATGCCTTTGGCGGGTCCATGGAATTTTTCAAGGAGATCGCCTTCCATCGGGCAGCTCGGAGATTGTGGGCCAAAATTATTAAAGAGAAGTTCGGAGCGAAGAATGAACGCTCCATGCTGCTGCGCGTGGCTTCCACTGCCCATTGTGGGCGGGTGAACTGTACCGTGCAACGCCCGCTCAACAATTTAACCCGATCGATTGTCGGCGGAATCGCCGCCGCTTTAGCCGGTGGTCCGCCCAATTGCAACCCTCCCTTTGATGAACCCATGGGTTTGGGCTGGAGCTTGGAAGCCATTCAGCTAAGTGAGGATGCGGCGCGCATCCTGCAAAACGAAGCTCGCCTGATAGATGTTATGGATCCCCTGGCCGGGTCTTATTACGTGGAATCCCTTACCGACGAGATCGAAAACTCCGCCTGGAGCGAATGGGAAAAGATTCAAGCCATGGGCGGGGCTGTGGCCGCGATTGAAAACGGATATTTGCAAAGGGAGGTCGCCCGCAGCGCGTATGAGCGGCAGAAAAGGCTTGAAGAAGGCAAGGATCTAGTTGTCGGTGTCAATTGTTATACGGGCGAGGGAGAACTTGAGGTGCAAACCACCCGTTTGGTGCCCCATCCGTATGACCCCGAACGCCGCGAGGATGCCGAAAGGAAGCAAATCGAAAGATTGAATGAGTTAAAGAAAAACCGGGACAATAAAAAAGTCTCTCAACTACTAAAAGAACTGAGGAGTGAAGCTGTAAAAGAGGAGACCAATTTATTCCCGCAGCTCATCGCCTCTGTAAAAGCCTATGCCACCGTGCAGGAGATATGTGATACTTTGCGGGAAGCCTTTGGAGAATACCAGGCGGCCGCGCTTTAAGAAAGAGGGTTCAAGGATTTAAGGGGGAAAAATCAAAAATAAAGTATCAATTTAGCGGTTTGAAAAAGTGGTTTGA
>JASEHN010000358.1 GCA_030018715.1 Thermodesulfobacteriota bacterium
TCCTGGGTATCCGCTTTGCACGGGAGATCGACGACAAGAACGAAGATGGCCTAGCAGCGCAAGATGAATTCGACAAGAAACTTCGGGGCGCATCTGGTCCATATTAAAGATTCCCACCCGACATTGTTTCCATAGAATAGAAAATATCCTCGAGGTACAAATGCTGAAATCATATTTGGCAAAAATATGCGAGCTGACAAATCGTGGGGATGCCAGGGAGGAGAGTTATTACCCCATCCTGGAGGGTTTGCTGAAGGAATATATAGAATCCATTGGCCGGAAAAATATCCGGACGACGACACTTCCCAAGAAGACGGAAGCGGGCAATCCTGATTTTAGAATTTGGGACGGGACACAACATATTGTTGGATATATTGAAGCCAAAAACCCCAAAGTGGAGTATTTGGACCAGATCGAAACGACCGGACAGTTAAAGCGCTATCTGCACACTTTTCCCAACCTCATACTGACCAACTTTTTTGAATTCAGGCTTTACCGCCATGGCGCACTCATCGATAAAGTTCTTATCGCCAGGTCTTTTATTGCGCATAAGCTTGAAACGACCCCGCCAGTTGAAAAAGAAGCCGATTTTATGGCGCTCCTTGAGAAATTCTTTTCTTTCTCCTTGCCGAAAGTCTATGATGCGAAAACCCTGGCTGTCGAATTAGCAAAAAGGACGCGCTTTTTAAAGGATGAGGTTATTTCTCAGGAATTAAGGGAAGAGGAAAAACGAGGAAGAGGTTTTATCGTGGGTTTCTATGAGGCATTCAGGAAATATCTTATCAGTGGTCTTACCAAAGAAGAATTTGCCGACCTATATTCCCAGACAATCACCTATGGACTTTTTGCAGCTCGAACAAGATCAGAAAACGGATTCAATCGGAAACTTGCCTATGACAACATTCCACGAACCATTGGAATCCTAAGGGACGTCTTCAGGTTCATTTCGCTGGAAGACCTGCCGCAGCAAATGGAATGGATTGTGGATGACATTTCAGAGGTTTTAGCTGTCACTGACGTAAACAAAATACTTCACGGTTACTTCCGCGAAGGGAAGGGGAAAGACCCCATCGTCCATTTTTATGAAACTTTTCTGGCAGAATATGATCCCCGAACGAGAGAAAAGAGAGGAGTCTATTACACGCCAGAGCCTGTAGTTTCCTACATTGTGCGTTCCCTTCATATAGTTTTGCATGAACAATTCAATAAAAATGATGGATTTGCCGGAGAGGCCGTAACCGTCTTGGATCCTGCAGCTGGAACACTTACTTTTATCGCTGAGGCTGCCAGAATTGCAGTAGAGGAATTCGTCTCCAAATATGGGGAAGGAGGAAAAGAGAACTTTATTCAAGAGCATATCATTAAAAACTTTTACGCTTTTGAGTTGATGATGGCGCCGTACGCCATAGGCCACCTGAAGATGTCGTTTTTGCTTGAAGAACTGGGATACAGACTTCCCAGAGGGGAAAGGGTTAAGCTATACCTGACCAATACCTTGGAAATGGGGGATCTGGCCCAAACTGAACTTCCAGGCATGGCTTCTCTTTCGGAAGAATCCCATTTGGCTGGGTACGTTAAGAAAGAAAAGCCGATTTTAGTCATCCTCGGCAATCCGCCGTATTCAGGTCATTCTTTCAATGTAGGGGAATGGATATCTAGAGAAATTAAAGAGTATTACCAGGTTGACGGGAAACCTCTCGGGGAAAAAAACCCTAAGTGGCTCCAGGATGACTATGTCAAATTTATCCGCTTTGCCCAATGGAAGATAGACCAAGCCGGTGAAGGAGTTTTGGGCTTCATCACCAACCATAGCTATCTGGACAACCCGACTTTCCGGGGGATGCGGAATTCGCTGATGGCCAGTTTCGACGAAATCTATATCCTGGACTTACATGGGAACAGTTTAAAAAAGGAGAGATGCCCGGATGGTTCAAAGGATGAGAACGTCTTTGATATCCAACAAGGGGTGGCAATTGCCCTTTTCATAAAGAAAAGGGGCCTAAAAAGAGCATGCCAAGTATTCCATGCAGAGGTTTGGGGATTGAGGGAGGAAAAGTATAATTGGCTTGCCGAGAAGAATATAAAGAAGACAAAATGGCGAAAACTGTCACCAAAATCGGAGTTTTATTTTTTTATTCCCAGAGATGAAAGTCTTTATGAAAAATACAAAAAGTACCCGAAAATAACGGAAATCTTTCCGCTGAACAGCGTTGGAATCGTAACGGCGAGGGACCATTTAACCATAAAGTGGTCACCCCACGAAGTATGGACCACGGTATTAAATTTTTCCAAACTTGATACGGAATTAGCGCGTTCTGGATACCAGTTGGGGCCAGATGCCAGGGACTGGAAAGTGGAGATGGCCCAAAAGGATTTGCTCGATAGCGGGGTAGATAAAAAACGGATTGTCCCCATTCTTTATAGACCATTTGATGTACGATATACCTATTACACCGGCAAATCGGGAGGATTCCATTGTAGGCCCCGGCATGAAGTCATGCGACATATGATGACGCAGGAAAATTTGGGATTGATTACCCTGAGAAAGGGCTTGCCAGGCTATGATTATTCCTGGGTATATGCGAGCAATTCTTTGGTGGGACACGGAGTATTTTACAATGGAAATCAAAGTACAGAATACCTCTTTCCCCTTTACCTATACCCAGCGGATAAAAAGGAAACAGGCAACCCCGGAAAGGGGTCCATAACGAACTTGATGATGTTATTTGAACCATCAACGGTTTATGGGACAAAGAAAGCGAACCTGTCTTCCATGATAGTTGAAGAATTAAAGAAGCACTTTAAAAAGCAGCCGAGCCCCGAACAGATCTTCTTCTATATCTATGCCGTCCTATACTCGAATATTTACCGCCAAAAATATTCTGAGTTTTTAAAGATCGATTTCCCTCGCGTACCTTTTACAAACAAACATAAATTATTTGTTGAAATGGCTGCATATGGGGAATCTCTTGTTGGTTTGCATCTGCTGAAATCCACCGAGTTCGACCAGCCAATTGCCAAATTTCAAGGTAAAGGAACGGATAAGGTCGAAAAGATAAATTATAAAGAAGGGCGAGTCTATATAAACAAAGATCAGTTCTTTGAAGGTATTGCATCGAATATCTGGGAATATCAAATCGGGGGATATCAGGTTTGTGATAAATGGCTAAAAGATAGAAAAGGAAGGCTCTTATCTCTCGATGAAGTTAGACATTACTGCAGGATTGTCACAACCCTTCAAAGAACGATGGAAATACAGAAAGAAATTGATGTCATTTATCCGGAAGTGGAAAAGGGAACCGTAGATTTTAAAAGCAGTTAAGAGGTTGGAGCCATCAGGGGGTCTCAGGGGGCAACGGTATTAAGGTATTGATTGGTTCAGGCTAATATGGTAGTTATGGCGAGGAAATTGACGGGATCTTTTATCAAGGATATTGTCCGACATTTTCAAAGAAAGCCGATGACCATTAGTGAGGCAATAATTGAAATAGAGAGTCTGATGGAAAAGGATTTGGTATTGGCAAGAAGAATAGAGAATATGAGAAGCAATCTGATGAAAAGCGGCAACAAAATACCTTATTACCGTTGCCCCTTATGTTCTTATGAACACCGAAGGAGAGCCATATGAGCCTCAAAGAAATCGAAGCCGAGATCAAGAAGCTGGATTTGAAGGACCGCGCTACGCTCGCAAAGTGGATAGTCGAGAGCCTCGACGAGCTGTCCGAAGCTGAGGTCGAGGCGTTGTGGGCTGAGGAGGCGGAGCGCCGCCTGGATGAGTTGGAGCAAGGGCTGGTGACTGAGATACCGGATAGAGAAGTACTTCGCCGAGCGCGGGCTGCCATCTCGTGAAACTGATCGGATTCCATCCCGATGCTGACGCGGAGGTCACTGAGGCGGCGCAGTACTACGAGGTGCGTAAGTCAGGCCTTGGTTCGGACTTGCTCGGAGAAGTGGAACGAGCACTCGACCAGATTTTGACGAACCCCGAGGCTTCCCAGCGAATCGGAAGGAGAGTGCGGCGGAAGTCCTTGTGGCGGTTCCCCTACAATCTGGTCTACGCTGCTTATCCAGATCGAATTCGAATCTTAACCAGATAATGGGGGACGTTCGTAATGGGGGACGTTCGTGCAGAAAGTGCTTGACGGAGGATAAAAGATAGTTCATAT
>JASEHN010000008.1 GCA_030018715.1 Thermodesulfobacteriota bacterium
GCTTTCGCCGGAATGACGGAAAACAGCATTTTAATACTTTTTACGAGATCATCAAAATTGGCTGAACATCAAGGCCAAATGAGGGGCAATGTCCCGGGAAATTTTTATTTGGCAATTTTCGTATCAGTTTAGCGATTTGAAAAAATGGTATAAAAGCCTTTGTTGAGGGCCGGGGGTTAGAGCGGAACGCGCCGGAAGCATCGGTTGGGTTTCCGCTTGGCTACGAGGACAAAAGATTGTTTCCTCCGGAGGAGGCGGGGGTTCTTGTCCGCCCCATATGCGGAGAAATCAGCGCCTTATGATTCCAAGCGTTCCGCTCTGGCCCCCGGCCCCTGGGATCACTTGGCCCTTACAACACACCTTTTTTCAAAGAGCTAAAGTGTTACCAATTTTCATTTTTCAATGAAATTTAAGAGTAGAAAAGGGTAGGGGGCGATGACCCGGATTTATCTCGTTCGTCACGGGACGACGGATTGGAATAAAGGGGAAATTTTCCGTGGCAGGATGGACTGTCAACTGAATGAGACGGGTCAGGCAGAAGCGAGGGCATTGGCTGCTTATTTCCGGAAGGTTAACATTGAAATGATTTACAGCAGCCCGCTCTCCCGGGCTACAGAAACGGCTACAGCCATCGCCGAGGGGCGGCAACTGCGGGTAGTCCTTGACCCGGCGTTTATTGATATAGACTTCGGTGAGTGGCACGGCCTGGCCTTGAAAGAAGTGAGAGAAAAATATGCCGAGCTTTACCGAACCTGGCGGGAGCGGCCGCAGGCCGTCACTTTTCCCGGAGGGGAGAATTTGGCTCAGGTGCGCGCCCGGGCCTGGGAAGGTTTACAGAGAGTGGTGCGCGAGAACCAGGAAAAGACGGTCCTGATTATCTCCCATCGGGTTGTCTCCAAGATACTGATCTGTGCGGCCCTGGGTCTGGAAGATTCTCATTTCTGGCAGATCCGGCAGGATACCACGGCGATCAACTGCTTCGAGCACAGGCCGGGAGGTTTCATTGTCTCTCTGATAAACGACACCTGCCATCTGAAATCGATCCAAGGCGGCGTTTTGCAGAAAGATTTTTAATGAATCGTTTGAAAAAGAAAATATCCGCTTTCTGGGGCGAACGGCTTCGGTTTCAGTTGAGGGCAGCTTGGGACATTTTCTGGGAGGCCCGCCGGGCTTTTTCACAGGATGGATGCATGAACCTGTCCGCAGCCCTGGCTTTTTATTCGATCCTCTCCCTGATCCCTTTTCTATTTCTGTTGGTTTCGGCAGCGAGTTACCTCCTTGGTTCTTCCGAGCAAGCCCATCAGTTGACCTGGTCTTTTTTAGACCGCCTGTTTCCCCAGGCCAGCGCAGTGATTTACAGGGAGGTGAAGGCCATTTCCCAGCGCGCCGGGGTCCTGGGATGGGTGGGGTTTTTATCCATGATCTGGACCGCCAGCGTTATTTTCTCCTCCCTGGAGTTTGCCATGGGAGTCGTCTTCCGGGTAGAACGGAGGAGGCCTTTCTTGAAGTCCAAAATGTTGGCCCTCACCATGATCCCGGCTTCGGCCCTGATCTTTTTCCTAACTCTGTTTGTAACGGCTTTTGCGGGGGTTATGGACAGATTTGAAATCAAATATTTTGGCCTGAACTTGACTCATTCTGATCTATTCGAGTTCCTGGTTGGCTTCTTATTTCCGTACCTGGTTCTGACAATTGCCTTCACGTCCGTTTACAAGATTATCCCCAATACTTCGATTGCTTTCCGCCATGCCCTGGCCGGAGGCATGAGCTGTGCTTTTCTTTTCGAGGTAGCCAAACATTTTTTCACCTGGTATATAGGGCGCTCGTCTCAGTACAACGTGATCTACGGTTCCCTGGAGGCCATCGTTATCCTGGTGATGTGGGCCTTTTATTCATCAAGTATCCTTTTATTCTGCGCCGAGGTGGTCTCGGCCTACCGCCGCCGGGATATCACCCTTCTGGGAAAAGCCTTCCTTTGAAGCGGCCGGGTGAGAGGCAAAACCGGAGAAGGAAGAAATGTGAATATAACGGAAAAGGGCAATCGGGCCCGCTATCTCTTTTCTTTTTGCGCCTTCCATTTCTTAGACGATGGTTTTGCAGATTCTATCTACCTTCTCCTTCCTTTTATCGCCGCCGAGTTGCATCTTTCCTTCAGCCAGGTGGGATTGCTCAAAGGGGTTTTCTCCGCCTCCATGAGCCTCCTGCAGTTTCCCTTGAGCCTCCTGGGGGAGAAGGCCGGAGAGATAACCGTGATCGTCGGCGGCACTTTTGGACTGGCCGGGGGATTTTTGTTGCTGAGCATGGCTTTCACCTTTCCGGCAATATTGTTCTCCCTGATTTTGGCCAAGGAGACAAACGCCGGCCAGCACGGACTCGGCTCATCCGCCCTTTCCCGGGTCTTTGAGGAATCCGGGCGGCGGGCCGCGATGGGGACTTATAATTTTTCCGGGGACATGGGAAAAGTATGCTTGCCTTTCCTGGTGGCCTTGATGATCAACCTCTGGGGATGGAGGGAGGCGGTTTTCACTTTATCCATTGGGGGTTTTGTAGCTGGCGCCGTCCTCTGGATACTGACCCGCAAGCAAAAGCCTCCGTCTCCCTTGACCTTGCCCCAGGAAAAGCTGCCGCTAAAAGCGCCCGGCTGGGGCATTCGTGACCGAAAAAGTTTTTCGGCCCTTCTGACCATCGGGGTGATTGACATCTCAGCGCGCATGGCTTTGCTCACTTTCCTCCCCTTTCTTCTTCTCCATAAAGGAATAGAAGCTTCGCAGGTTGGGTTCGCCCTTACCCTTCTCTTCGCTGGCGGGGCGGTGGGGAAATTTGCTTGCGGAGTTCTGGCGGAATGGTTCGGGGTGATCCCCATGGTGGTAGCCACCGAAGCGCTCACGACCGCGGGAATATTATCTTTATTCTGGGCTCCGCTGGCCGCGGTCTGGATTCTCTTGCCGCTAGTGGGAGTGGTTCTCAACGGGACTTCTTCCGTACTCTATGCCACCGTTGCCGAGATCATCTCTCCCGCCGGTCGATCGCGGGGCTACGGCCTATACTATGCCATCACTTTGGGAGCAGGGGCCATATCTCCCATCCTTTATGGTTTGCTCACCGATTCTTTGGGGCTTTCCTTTACCATCATCAGCACCGGCCTGATGGCTTTGATTACCATTCCCCTGAGCCGCTATCTTTCCAAGAATACAGCTACCTAACCATCCTCCAGCAGTTTGGCGATCTCCTCCGGCCCCGGCAAAGGCGAAAAGCCCTCCCATGGCGCGAGGGAAGTGTTCGATGCGGCCCACCAGCTCACGCTCCAACTCACCCTCCGCATGCTCCTCGCCGAGTTCGAGAAAGTCAAAGGCGTACTCATCCTTGACCGCCAGCTTTGCCTGAGCGCGCAGCTTGGGCATCAGGGCCTTGTCGAAGTTGGTCTGGCCGAGCAGGGTCTTCTCGTAGCTCTGGTTCTCGATCTGGTGTATAAGGATATTCTTGGTCCATCCGAACTTTCTCGTCATGCGGATGTAGAACTCTCGTTCGAGAGTATCCTTACATTTGCGAAATAACCAGGTGCTTAGCCCAACTGATTTCTCCAACCAGCGGTTGGAGTTTTTCGTGGCCGTGATAGGCAAGATAAAGAGGATATTATTAAAGTCAAAAATGTGGTTTTAAGGGAAAAGGTCTACCCTTTTAGAGGAGTTCTCCCGAAATCCCCAATTGTTGCACTGGTCCGCCCCGGACTAAACGACTTTCTTGATGCAAACGAGGATTGTACGGGAACTGAACTGAAATTATCCCTTTATTTCATCCTCCAATCTCTTAATATCCGCTTCATCGAGGGGCTCTTCGACGGCGTTGCGGAACCAGGAGCGATCAAAACCATTAGATGAAGTGGCTTCGATCCTGATTTTTATTAATGCGTTATCGGATTTGTCGGCAAGGTTCGCTATGGCAGGGAATGCCTTGAATACCTGGTCCCTTGTGGCATGGAATGATAAAGCAACGCGATTCATGCGTCCCCCCGGCTCAGTTAGGGCCGCCTGTTGCTCAATTCGGGTCTCGCTTTGTTGTATTGGAGTAACTTGCCCGGGTGGGAGAAGTCCGGCTCCTGTTCCCGGTGCGGCCTCACCAGGCATCGGTACTGTCGGAGCCTCTGGAACGGCCTCGGGTGCCATGAGAAAACCGGATTCAAAATCGATTTCATCTTCGCTGATTGGTTTTCCGAGGACTACCTTGTCCCGGCTAATCTGAAACTTGCCATCACCCCCAATTGCCGGGCTGCTTCCGCTTGTGTATGCGAAAACACTTTCGGCAATCCCGCGGACCATAGCTTTGCGCAGGACATCAGCGGATTCCAAACGGGGAGGGGAAATGTCGCGGAAGAAAGATTCGAGCACATCGGATGCCTTAATGCCCTTTATCAACACTTCACTTCCGGAAACCGGTTCTCCAAGCTTTACTCGCTCGGCAATCTTGCGCGGGGTCACCGAAGGGTGAAGGCGTTTTGTACCCAAACTTGTCAGCAGCTCCATGATCCTTTCATGAACGCCGGTTGCCTGGAGGGGCCGTCCGCCTCTCTCCACTTTTTCGATCTCAAAGTCGCCATTAACAACGCGAGGCAACCAGATAGCGGCATAAAGTTCCCTGAAGCATGACTCCGCCGCAGCCTGTTCGGTTCGTTTCCTTTCCTTAAGCTGATCGACCTGGTCCTTGGTGAGGCGAAGCTGTTGCTTTTTACTCTCCACCCGATCAATGGCCAATAAATAGCGGACTGCCCGGCGAAGTGCCTCGATTTGCTTCTTCTCCGGGATTGCCAATCCAACCCCGTTCCGAAAACGCCTTGGGCGCTCTCCATACTTGGAGAGAAGCTCCTTTGCCTGCCGTTCCTGTTCCCCTTTGCTTTCTCCTGCAAATTCGATGGGAAGGTACCCCACCAGGAAACGGGGGTCCTCATCGGGGATATCCTGGCTCTTCATGGGCCAGACAACGGCTGTATGTTGGCCCGCGAGGCGCTCTTCCAGCATTTCCTTAACCTTCTCCCGAACCGGGCCATGGCCGCGCGCCTGGGTCTCTTCCCGGGAGATGGCCTGCTCGGCATCCTCAATGAGTTTAGTGACGTTCGGGTCCTTTTTGAAGCAGTAACGAACGCCGTCATAATGCAGGTAAAGGCAGGAGTTCCGGAGCTCGGATAGCACTGCCGTTGCGGTGATGTTGTCGAGATCGGGGCCGACGCACGCCGAAAGGAGGTCGCTCTCCGTCACGCCGGGAGGGAGGGTCTCATCATTCCCCACTTCCTGACGCCGAAGCCCTCCGAACGAATAAAGCAGGATGGCAGTGGCCAGGCAAGTGGTGGGTTTCACGCTGGCAAGCGCGGGTGTCTCGCGCGCCATTCTCTCATCGATCCGTTTTGCCCGGGCATTGGGACCATCGATATCCGCCGTAATGACCGGATCATAATCGTTCTGGACACCCAATTCCTTGAGCATCTTGACCCGGACATCCGCATCCCGTATGGGAACTTCTCCCGGTCCCAGCAGAGGTTTGGCGTTGCCGTTCTTTTTCAGGGAGTACATACAGGAGGCCAGGAAACGAAGGGCCCCGCGGGTTCTTTGAAAGGCATCAACGGCCGTCCACCTTTCGCGAATGACATCTATGAGTGCCGGATGAAAAGGATAAGCTGCCCGCAGACGGTCGCGCAAAAGCCTACCTTCTTCATCGGCCTGCTGGCGCTCGGAGGGCGATTCCGCATGGGCCCGCCGCATGCCGGTCACAACTTCCTGGTAAGACCCGGCAACCTCGGTTGCCGCAGCATGATCAGGTATGCTTCCTAGCAGACGGCGCTGCAAGATGGGGAGGATCTCATCTCCCGAGACCGGCTCACGCAGTTGATCGACCCGGGCGGCAAGTTTATCTATCTCGGCAAGGAGCCCCACATTGCCGAGAGCCTCCCTCGCGCTCCAGGTCAGGGAATAGACGAGGGCCGCTTTTGAACTGCCGGCGACTTCGACGGTTAAACTTTGGAAGAAATCCTTTGCCTGTCGCTGGAGGGTGGAATCAAGGACGCTCACGGCCGCAGCCCGTTCCATATATTTGAGCACTTCGTCCAAAAGAATGAGAACTGGCCCTCCGCCAGCTCCCTTCGTGAGTAGGTCACGGATCAGGTCGCCCCCGGGAGCCACGCGATCTTTGTCATGATCGGCCACGATAGGGAAGGCCTTTTCAGGATCGATCTGCCAGGCGATCCATCCCCACATTGTCTGGATCGTCCGCCCGTTTTCCAGGGTTTTGCCGTTGCGGGCATCGAATTTCTCCCCATCGAATACCGCCACAGCCACATTTTGTGGGTAAGATTTGAGCTTGCCAAGAAAACTTTTTGCCTCCGGCATTGCCTTGAGGGTGTCGGGATTTTTCGCCGCATGGAAAAGCGCAGCCAGGGTATGCGACTTCCCGCCGCCAAAGGGGGTACGGAGTTTTAGCACCCGGTTATATCCCGGTTTGCCGGCAAGAGACGCGAGCACCTCTTCAAGGAGCCTCTGCAAATCAGCCGTGAGATACGTAGCCCTGAAGAATGCTTCAGGGTCCCGGTTCACCACGGGCACATTGGGATCGTTGGCGGCAATAGCCCCGAGATCGATGGCGAAGACCGCCTCGGTGAGTGCTCCGGCCTCCACATCGGGATGGAGCTTCACCAAATCCGTCCATGGGCGAAGCGCATGTGTGCTCATGAATCTTCTCCTTTTCCCATCGTGTATGCTTTTTGTTTACACTCCACAGGGCAAAGCTTTCCGATGGAATGGCAGGGGCCGGTCATTTTTTACTCCCCCTGCGATCAAAAGAAAACATTTCGCCCACTGCCAACCGCTGGTCGATAAGTGCGCGCCAGTTGGCAACCAGTTTCTTCAGTGCCGTTTGTTCCACTGCGGAGGTTGTTATCGATAGTTCTGCTCCATCTTCCTTTTTCCCTGCCAGGGCTGTCCCCGCCAGAGCCTGTGCTACCACACGTAGCCGCTCGCTGTCCGGGCGTGCCTCATCCAGGAAGCGGTTGAGATTGCGCGGCTCATTTTCCATGAGCCACAGAATGCGATGCAGGGCATCAATGAGCAGAGGGGAATTCCCATCGTCCGTAGGTACCCCCAACTTTTCGTTGTCCCCCCGGTCCGAAAAATCACGGAGGCGGTACTTTCCTTTTTTCTTTTCGACAAGTGCGCGGCTGCCGGTCGAAAGGCCATTTTGACCGTCAAGCTCAACATTCTGCCCATAGGTAAACACAATAGCCTCTCCGGCATCCATCTCCGCTGCTCCATAAGTGTAACGCCAGAGAACATAGAACCGAGTCGGTCCATCCACACCTGCCACACCGCTACCAGTAAGGCCGAAGATCTTCTCCAGCATGGCCTCAAGAACCACCCCCTCCACCTCCGCAAGAAACTTTTCGGCCGGAACTTCTTCTCCATTGGCATACTCTACACGAGAAAAGCGGGTGAATGCGCGCAACCCAGCGCCCACAGCAGCAATGACCAGGTCCGCGCCGGTGATGCCCATCTTCCAGAGCGTATCTACGCGCTCGCGAACTATCCGTTCAAGCTCGGGGCTAACCTCGTCTTCGTAGCGGCCAGCAGACGAGCCTTCACGCTTTCGGGCGATCAGGAAGATGCTGGAGGCCAATGCTGCAGCTTCCTGCGCACGAAGTCTGCCTGGCTTCTCGGTATCAACAGGCCATGCTTCTGTAACGGTAAACGCGGCTTGGCGAAGAGCATCCACTAAAGTGGCCCACCCAAGAGTCGTCTTATGGGCATAAACTACAGTCATTTGACCATCGAACTTTAAGATTCGGTTAGCTTGCGAGAAAGCCTGATGCATCATTCTTTCATAGGCCAGATTCGCCTTCTGTTTGCTGCCGCCATGTCGCACTGCATCTGCTACGGCTTCACTTTTCTTGGGCGTGCCCTCGCCGCTAAAGTGTTCCGGGAATAAATGCCCAATGGTTCTTTTGAGCCAAACATAGAAATAATCGGAGATGTTTGCGTACGGAATATTGTCATAGTAAGGTGGATCGGTAACCACTGCATCGAAAGTGCTATCGTCATAGGGGAGTTCCATGGCTGATCCACGTGCAACAACGCCTGGGCTCGGAAAATCCCCATCTCGAAGTCCTGCAGGAACATCATCAATGCCGGATACCCAACTTGCTCCATCAGGATTGAATGGGTTTGTTTCCGCGAAATCCCACACCATAGGCAACGCTTGACGGCCGAACGTATGAACAACACCCCGTCCCCCTGTATAGTTGAAAACGCAAAGGGTTGAGTTGAAATCCGCCAATCTATCAATTATAGCTGCGAGTAAAACCATGAGTGCCTGAACTCTTTCGAGATCACACCCAATGTGGCGCATTTCCTTTTCTGCTTCTCGCACACAGGCTGTGAATGATATTAGGCAAAGCATCTGGCGCGGAGAAAAAAGATGATTGAAAGAAGTCACGCCATACAGAATGCAGAAGTTGGCGTTTTTCGCATCATTAACTATTAGCTCGTTTGGCACTGAAATCCCGCTCTTTGCTGATACCTTTTGGAGCCTCCGGGTAATCTCCGATTCAGAGGGAAGGGTATTTTCAAGTAGAGTAGATGAAAGATAAATTTTTCCGCGTTCGCCCTTCTTTGTGCAAGCAACAGCCATCAGTTGATATGCAACGCGATAAGCACAGCCTTCTGTTTTTACGTAATCGCTATCAGCAACGGTCCCGCAAAACGAACACGTTGCATTTCCCCCTTTGGACCCCGCCGCCGGATCGAACCCAAGTCCTTTTTCCGTCGTCGATTCGACCACCTCGAAGCGGACTTTCTTCTCACCCTTTGCTGTTACCATTTTTAAGGCAACGAAACGCCCTTTCTTCCTGCAGAGCCAGGTCTGTTTAACAAGCGGCACCGTTGCCCCGCACGAAGGGTTCTTGCACTTCACCGTTCGTGTCCAAAGGTACGCTATCGGAGTGAGATATCCACCGGGCATCTTCAACTTCTTTTGTCCCTTTTCATCCTCAAAGAGAGCCCTTTGCTTATCCGGGACTAAATACTGGAGAGGTGCATTCGGGTCCCGTATCAGTGGATATAGATCTCCGATCTCCTCTTTTACCTTTTCCAGGACCCAATTTCCCCAATATCTTACTTCCTGTGCCAATCCTCCCCAGGTTGTCTCTCCCTTTTCGTTATTAGGACCGGTCATGCCGCGGGCATTTGTATCCGGCTTTCCATACTTTTGGGGATAGACAAGGGTGCAGAGTTCGATGATGTGCGCAACTGGATTGAGGTCCAAGGCGTAGGCCTCGCAGCCCAGGCGTAGGGCTTCAAGAGGAATTGCTCCGCCACCAGCGAACATGTCAAGTACCCTCGGGCGAGGAGCGCGCCTCTGCTCGATGTCCTCCCGCGTTACTATATTTTTTTCTCTTGGCCACTTGAACTCGTCAATCCAGGAGGGCCAATTTCCCGTTAAACTGGCTTGGGTCAGTTCTTCGGTCAGGCGATCCGCATGGGCATCAAGGATATGTTCCTGAGCTTGCTTGATGACAGACGGATTACCCGGATACTTGCAGAGGCTCTCCACGAACTTGGCCGCATTCGCCCGGCCAAGGCTCTGTTTTTTGTTATCCGGGCCGTTTTCCGGAATAAACCGGGAGGCCGGAACCAACGCCCCATAGACCGCAGCCCGGCAAGCCACCAGCGGCCGCCTCGCCCACCAAAGATGAAGCGTGGAAATATGCCCCTTGCGTACCGATTTTTCCCGCGAGGCCTCTGCACTGATCGCTTGGATGGGCAGGAAGTCTTCTATTAGTCTACGGTCGCTAATCATTTCAAGTTTGGGCCTCCCTCTTCGAAGAACTCAGTAAAGTGCTCGGCATCCGGCAAGAGATGCGGATATTTACTGAATACATGGGATACAGACTCCAAATCTTGCTTGAATTCTTCGTTGCGATTCAATCGTTGCAAATTGATCATCCGCGTCCTCAACGCCATCAACATCTGTGTAGTTGGAGGCACTTTGGCCTTTTCTTTCTCAATTATTATTGTGAACTGATTTATTGCATCCTCTGGTCTCCCAGCGCGGCTTAAAGCTACCCCATACTGGTGCCGAACGACACCATCCTCAGGGGCATATTCAACGGCTCTCTCCAGCGCTGTAACGCGACCGTACCGATCTCGTTGAACGTCAAGAATGCGTGCTTTAATAGTAAAGCATAAAGCCCCCGTCTTCTTCGTTGCTCGTCCACAGGCTTCCTCTGCATAACTCAACGCCTGGCCTATTCTGTTTCGCGCCAATTCAAAGCTAGCACACATTGCATACACATATGAACTTTGTGGGGCTAAGTCCCTTGCCTGCTTAAAAAGCATATCCGCGTTGTCGACATTGCCAACAAACATCTCCGATTCACCGCGCTGACACAATATCGCAGCCTTTTTTTCGTTATCCGTCTGCAGGCCATACTGCTCAAACCTGCTTCGGAACCTAAAAAGTTCAGACTCTTGCAGCCCCATCTGGTCTCTAAATTTCTGGAAGCGCTGCCTGCAATTGATTTCGAATTCTCCCATATTCTGTAACTGGTATCTGGCGAAGGAAAGCGTGATAGGTAGGGCTACATAGCGGATCCGTCCGTCAGAGACCTGTGTTCCCCGAGTTACCAGGGTAACTTCGCATAGTTCGGTCAGAGCCTTTTCGACTCGTTCGGCCTGGAATTCGGTCGCAATTACGATCTGCTGGACCGTTGGAGGCTCATCGAAAATTGTCATTACCCCCAAAATTGCCTTTGCGTCATCGGATAGAACCCGCCAGATGTTACCGAAGCTAAACTCCAATACAGGAGAGTCCTTCTTTCCCACAGCATTTACCGCGACATCAAGGTTGCCGGTAAGTCTGCATTGGCCCAAAATCCACTGGATCGCTAACGGCAATCCACCACTAGCTCTCCATATTTTCTCTGCTGTCCGAGTATCGTAAGGGCACGTAATGCCCATCTCGTCTATTCTTACCCGCAGAAACTCTGCCACTTCATCAACATTCAGTTCGTTAACCGGTAAGGGTAGTTCCCAACCTCCCGTCTTTTGTCTGCTTGTTATTAAGACCTTTGCCTTGGTACCGGGTGGAAGATTCTGAATGAAACCTAAAATGCGCCCATCATTAACGGTTTCCATATTGTCTAAGACGATAAGTGTATTCCAGGCCGATAGATGATCTATCGCCAACGCCTTTTTTCCTTCTAAGTCAGCTGGGGGAGTTTCCTCAAACAGACATAGCACGTGGTCGAGGAGATTCTCCAAAGAGTAGAGAGAGCGGCTTGCTTTGAGGATTCCTTGCGGGGTAAGAACGGTTTCCTTTGCTGTCAGGTGCAAAATTGCCTCAAATGTTCTCTGGCTATAAAATTCATAAGTAGCCCAGTTAACCAATGCCGATTTGCCTACCCCCCCTGGCCCATGGACATTTACTATCCAGATTCGGGGATCACGCGTTACTGCTGCCATTAGGTTTTTACGCAAGATATCCCTCCCTATAAACCGGTCAAAACCTCTTTCCAGGAGGCGGTAGGCTCCATCTTCTATAGCGAAGGGCGAAAGGTTCCCCGCAGCAACCATAGCATCCTGATCCGCCTGGGTTTCCAATGCCTCCAATAGATCCTGAAGTTCATCTGTAGACCGGACTCTGACTGTTGAATCCCCTTTCCTTACATAGATTTCACCACGTCGAAGCCCGAATGGCTTCCCAGCACAGAAATCATGCCCAACCAGAGTAGGCATCCGGCGTCTTCTAGCCTTTTTGCTTGAGCGGATTATGACAAGGGAGAACTCACCTGAGAAAGCGGGGAGGTGTAAATTGTGATGAACGATATCTACTTCTAATTCTATGCCGGCGGCGCGGCGAATCTTGTCGCGTAACATTTTTGAGTCATATGGCAGACGCGATGAAAGACCAACGGGTTTCCATGTCTTGTCCTGAACACCGATAACAATGTATCCACCTCCCACATTCTTCATGCCTAAAGCATCTTTAGCGAAATCACATACGCTCTTGTCCTGTTCCAAATGAAAATCTTCTTTGAAATCCAAAAATTCGCATTCGCCGCCGCAATTTAACAAGTAGCGCGCAGCATCTGCGCTCATGTCTCCGTCTCGCAGCATTCGTTCAAGCACCGATAAGTTCATCTGTCCGCCTCCTTTTTCCGCAAACGGGCTGCATTTCCCGCTGCGTCAGCGGGTGCTTAATAGAATATTGCCGCCACGATCTCGCTCTTCACATGATCAAGCTGGGCGGCCCGATTTTGGATGCGTGGAAGTTCAGGTAATTCGCCCATCGGGTGCCAGACCACATAGATCGATTAAGTCTCGGCCATTTGTTGGGCCTTCCATGTCCTGTTTATGGCGCATTTCCTGCTCATTCCCTCGGGGTCGGGCTTCTCTAGATTGCATATGGGATGGGCCATTTGATTCATTTCTGATCCGTTTTTGCGCCATTTAGCTAAGCCCTCCGCCAGAAATCCGCCGACGAGCTGATCGCTCAGATAAAATATGATCCATGAGTTTGTCGGGATCATCGTCTACCGGCCACAACGCGCTTATTTCATCGAGATCCTCTACAGGCAAAACCTTTTGTTGCTCTGCAAGTTCTTCCAATGAAAGCGATGACCAAAAAGGGAAGCCTTCCGCTGTCACTGCTGTTTCCTCAATTTCTCCATCCAATGGCAGAATGGATTCTACGGAAGGGGTCCTCTCCCTCCCGGTCCGATTATGGTTTCCCCAACAGACTTCACTGTCCTCAGCCAACTGTCAGGTAAAAGTTCAAGATGTCCTGGCTTAAAGATACAAAGGCATTTGGTCCCATCAGCTTCCCAGCCTTATAGAGGGAAACCGGTGCCATCCCAAAGAAACACGCTCCAACAATTCCTTATTATACTATCAAGCATAAAAACTGGGTTGTGAATGCGCACAAGTTCAGGAGATTCTCCCAATGTGCCCCAGAAAGGATAGACCCGGTTAGTGTCGGCCGGTTGCTGGGCATCAGAACACACTTGGGTGAGGCCACGATCCGATCCGTTTCAGCCAATTATGAGCCGTTTTCCTTATCCTCATTCCATGGCCCCTTTGTCCCCTTTATGTCCACATTCTTGTTCCCCCTTGTGACGGGTTTGACGGGTTTCTGACGGCTTTCTCCATGTTCACATTCATGACGGCTTTGACGGGTTTCCGACGGGTTTTCGCCGGGCAAGAGAATAAAAGGCCCCTCGTCCGGTAGTGCCCACTCTCTCAAGAATCCTTTTTCTTACCATTTGTCTGAGTTCACGCAGGGCGGTGCTTTCTGAGACGCCCGTTATCTTCAGATACTCACTGGTCGTTATGCGCCCCGAGACCTTCATGTGAACAATTACGGCACGCTGCCGGTCGTTGACATCCAAGCTTCGAAACACTTCCTCTGTCAGCCAATCCCGCCACAGTGTCATCACGAATTGCCCGCCGTCCTGTCTGAAGTCTGGTTCAGGCAATCCCGCCTCCCGGCAAAGGGCAATCATGTCCAGGGTGCCCGTTCCGGCTTTTTCTATGTAGTGGGCCAGATAAAGGGGATCGGCAATCAATGGATTACGCGGGATGGAGGCGTGCGGCAGCCGTAATAATTCCGGCGTCAGGGGGGGAGGAAGCTCACCTGGATTCCAGACTTCGAGCCGATCGGCGAAAAGCATAACTTGCACACTGGCATTGCTGGCGTAGTCGCGATGAGCCACGGCGTTGACAATGGCTTCTGCTACGGCTTCCTTGGGCAGTTCATATTCCACGGGCGCCTGGGCACTATGCTTGCGGGTGCCAACCGATCGTGCAATCTTGGACATAACGCAGTCGACAGCCTGGTCCACCAATTCGAAGACAGTACCCTTGAAGATCTGGTAGGAAGGGATCGGTTTGCGGATCTCCGTGCCGTGAAAGTGCAGACACTTGACCTCCGCTGTCGGCAAGAATCGCTGAGGGTTATCGCAAAAAAGGAGCACCGCGGCATGCGATGGGTGTTTGCCGTCCAGAAGGTTCAAATGGGCCAATGCCTTTTCGGGCTGGGTTCTTTCGGGTAAGGCGTAATTGCGCTCCCGGCGCGCCGTGGCAAGAAACATCCTCACCCGGGCGGGAGAGATGTCGCCCAGGGTCGCACGTGGGCAGGCGGAGGCATCGAAGGGCAGCGCGCGTAGTTTGCCGCTGCGTTCCAGATGCTCGACCAAGCTCGCATACAGCGCCGCGTTCAGATCGGGGATGCCGTTAAACCGGCGACGGATAAGCTGCGAGCCTGCGTGGCGAATCAATTTGAGCATCTTCGGGTGCCGGGCCCTGTCGTCAGTGCCTTTGACGAAAATGAGCCGCGTCTTTCTCTTCGCAGTCGCGTGCTGAAATTCCCGTTCTGTGGGCGATAAGCCTTGCTGGTCTTCTATTCCATATTCGTTGGCGAAAAGACCAACATACACCTCAGACCGTTCAACCTCTTCCAGGTACACATCATCGGTTTTGCGATCAACGGCTGGCAGATCTTCGAATAAAAAGACCTCGAAGTATCGTCTCAGCAGCGCATCACCCCTGCACGAAATCCTTGACGGCACGCCGCTCCGCCTGGAGTTCCTTCTGGACGCTGCTGATGAATATCCTTCTTCGTGCCGCCGCCGTCAAGATGAACCTCCGTGAACACGGGCCGCCTGCTCCACAGCCTCCGCCGGAATCTCGTAGAACCTCGCCGCCACAATTTTCCTCTTGGCGTGGTCGAGCTTGATTGCCGGGTTGTGGATACGCACGAGCTCGGGTGAGTCGCTCAAAGGGTCCCATACGACGTAAAGCCAATAGGTGTCGGCCAATTGCTGGGCCTTGTACCATTCGTTGATCGTGAGCCGAATCGATTGACCCTTCAGGCGTCCCTTGACTTCGATTCTCTTGACGTGAACCTCCCCTGTAGATTCATCGGCTATCCTGTGGGCGCGGATATCAAAGCCAATCTTCTGGGCGCCCACCCGTTCGATACGGTCTTTGGGGAAGCCTTCTTTAAGGAGGGCAGCGATTACGATGTCTTCGGCGGCGATTTCGATTTTTCTCCGAATCCCGGGGTCAAGTTCTTCGCTTAATTCGCCAAGCTGGGATTGGGCATCGGCATCAATTGCCAGGATGATCGCCGTGCCGATATGTTTAACGGGACCGGTCCGCGCAATTCCAAGCCGCTCAAGCCCGCCTATTCGCTCCTGCCGGGCACGCTGCAGCTCATCCACGTATTTTCTGGCCTCGTCAGCAGTCAGCTTGTATTCGGGCCTCGTGCTCACCTCGGCGGCAAGTAGCATGGCCCGCTCCTGGGCACGCTTAATACGGGCGTCGAATGATTTTTCAAGGTAATCACGGCACACCCGGGCAAAATGCTGCCGCTCATCCTGGCAGCGGGCCCGGCATTCAAGTTGGTATGTCCGCTTCATGAAATCCGAAGCTCCCTGGATGGACACAGGTTCGATTCCCTGGGGAGGGTTAGGATGGGGTGGAAGGTTCAACAGAATATCGCAGGGTAAAACTTCAAAATAAGCTTGTTCCTCGCGAACGGCGACAAGTTCGCCATGGATCGGCACATCATTCCCTTTTGTATCCTTGCCTCGAATGGAAATCTCAAAAAAATGGATTCGATACGGCTCCTTGCCAAGGGGGTCAACATAAAACCCTACTCCACCTGTTAGAGTCGCAAACCGTTCATTCAGCTTTTCATCCACCGCAGCATAAAGCGGATGCCCTGGACCCATTAATACGGAATCAATATGGGCATCCTGCTCAAGATGTTTCTTGTGGAAAGTGATCTTTCGATATGACGAATCCGCCTTTCCGAGGCGCTGGACCGACTGCAGGCGCTCAGACCGCAAATCCGCCAGAACATGGTCAACACGCCATAAGCCATCAGCCCTGGGCTCAACTCGAAGACCGACTTCTCTGGCGGCAGCGATAAACTGCGCTTCGACATAACGCGGCATGAGCCGCTTTTCTTCGACCTCTAAATTCCGGCGCTGGAAGGCGCTGAAATCTACATAATTCCGGGCCAGGGCAATTCCCGTTGCTTCCTCGTATTCTTTGATCTTTCCCGGGTCCATCCGGTCGATCTGGTCTAGGTATTCGTCGAGCCTCCTCGGATCGTAGGCCGCCTCTCGCAGCATGTCCGGGAGGTTTACGTCATTCAGGGAAAGGACTTCCCCGATCACGTCAAAAACGCGGCCCTCCAGGGCCTCGTTCATCTGGTCCAGTTTTTTAAGTAGGCAGTGGAGAATCCGCCCTTCAACGATGGGCTGGCCGTCCTCCGATTCCGTCGCCACGAAATTGAAGGCGTATACGTCCCGGTCCTGGCCGATGCGGTGAATTCGCCCTAAACGCTGCTTCAGACGGGTCGGGTTCCAGGGCATGTCGTAATTGATCATCAAGTGGCAGAACTGGAGGTTAATGCCTTCCCCCGCAGCTTCCGTAGCTACACACACCTGGGCGCCCGTTCGGAAAAATTCTTGGGCCCGTTTGCGCTCATGGGGGTTCATGCCGCCATGGATCTCGCAGGTGCTGTAGCGCCACCTTTCAAGACGTTCGCGCAGGTAGGTTAGGGTGTCCCGGTGTTCCGTGAATATCAGGAGCTTCCCGCGGCCATCCTTCAGCTCAATAAACTGGGCCTCCCCGAGGCATTTCTTCAAAGCGGCGAGTTTGGAATCGTTCCCGTTCTCCCGGACCCTGCGTGCCTGCTCCACGATCTCTTTTAGGGCGGCTATTTCCGCACGCAGATGTTCCAGCTCCAGGGCAGCGGTGTATTCATCTACCAACTGATCACGGAGGGCATCGTCCAGGTCATCTTCGTCCTGCTCGGCATCAGGCAAACTGGGGTGAATCCTTTCCAAGGCGGAAAATATCCTTGCGTATCGCCGCCGCCTGGTTTCCCAGACGGTGCGGTTCGGGGAAAAGGTCGGGGTCGATCAGCCGCAGGAAATGAGCAAACTTATCTTCATCGCCGTGGTGGGGGGTGGCGGTTAGAAGGAGAATATGGTCCGCGTGGCCGGTTAGGCGGGACGCCAGATCGTAGCGCTTGGTCGTCGCCACCTTCGGTTCCCGGCCTTGCCCTCCAGATACGGTTCGGGCCGAGCATTTATGGGCCTCGTCGATAATCACGAGGTCCCAACGTTGCTGCCAGACACGTTCGCGTACATCTTCCTGCTTGGCGTAGTCCATGGAGGAAATAACCTGCGACGATCGCTGCCAGGGATTGGTGAGCTGCTGTTGATCAACGGCGGAGAAGATGATATCGAATGATTCACCAAACCAGCGGAGCATTTCATCCTGCCATTGGATGGTCAGAGGCGCCGGGCAAAGGATAAGAATCCTCTCGACCGCTTCCCTCAGCTTCATTTCCTTTACAAGCAGTCCGGCCATGATCGTTTTGCCGGCCCCCGGATCGTCGGCAAGGAGAAAACGCAGACGGGGTTGGGGGAGCATGGCCTGATAAACCGCTTCGATCTGGTGGGGCAGGGTACGAATCCCCGAAAGACTTACGGCAAACTGCTCATCGTGGGCATAGGCAAGGCGGATGCGTGCTGATTCAATTAGGAGGCGAAGCTTTTCAGCATCAGCTGGGGTAACGGATTCAGATGTTTGGGGACCTGCACCAATGATTGACGCCACTTCCTCCGCTGAGATCACAGGTTCTTCCAGAGAACCATCAGGGAGGCGGACACGGCATTCATATCCTGAAGAATCGTCCCCGCTGAGGGGGCGGGCATCTTCCAGGACAACCGAGACCTCGAAATGGCCTGGAAGGGAGATTTGTCGCCCGATATAAGCCGCCAACAAGTTGCTAATCATTGTCGCCTGCTTTTAATTTGACCCGTGAAAGGAAATAAAGTTTTGCAAAAGAGATGAGATCATAATCAAAAAAAATCAGGAAATGTTCTTCTGCGACCGCCAGCGGCATTGTTCCTTTATTATGAGGGCTAAGGTGCAAATGGCTAATCAAAAAATCTTTCTCAATCTCTTTGTTAGCTACGGAAGGTGAGTTTAATGAGATTCTGATGAAGGGAAATAGCGCCTCAAATATTTCTCCAAGCGGCTTTGGCGGCTTCGCGTGACATTCAGGCTGGAAGGCCCTATTCGTAAAAGTCAGAACTTTTGGGCTGTCCTCTATCGCCCGGGCAACTCGCCATTGATGAGCTAACTGGTCATCGCGCATTCTCATTCCCCACTTTTTGGGAGGCCTGGGTTTAAAATCCAGCGAATAGGTTGTAGGGGAAATTCGGTATTAACCGCATCATAACAAAAACCATTGACGAGGTCAAAAGCTTAAAATTTCTTCTAACTCCTCCTTCTGGATCAATAATCTTGATTTTGCGACTCATTTAAGGGTAATATGAATTCCTTTCACTTTCTCACTTTCCCCTTTTCCCCTGTAGCGGATTGCCTTCCGATATATGGGGTAATGTCAAAGGTTTTATGAAAAAAGAGGGTCAGATATGAAACCACAGAGGGCACAGAGGGAAGGAATTAGAATTTCTAATAACACATTAATCTTTTCTCCGTGTTCTCTGTGGTTAAGTTTTGACAATACCGGGGGGCAGGGGAGGGGAAAAATGAATACGAATATAGGAAAGGGTTTTGAGCATGGAGATGAAAGAAATTTACCGAGTTGCTCGGGAAAAATTTAAAGGCGTATGCCGCGTCTGTCCCAATTGCAACGGCAGAGCATGCGCCGGGGAGATGCCCGGTATGGGGGGGATTGGCACCGGGTCATCATTCATGGCCAATTTCAACAGCCTCGCCCGCATTAAACTGAACTTGTGCACGATCCATGATGCCGCCGACCCAAATATTGACTATGATTTTTTCGGGCGAAGTTTGCGGATGCCCATTCTTGTGGCCCCGCTGGCGGGCATGGTCATCAATATGGGCAAGGCCATGGAGGAAAGGGAATACCTTGCGGCTATGGTGGCCGGAGGCCGGGAAGCCGGGTCCATTACCTTTACTTGCGACGGGCCCAATCCCATGTTTTTCGACCTGGGCCTGGAAATTTTAGGAAAAAACCAGGGCTGGGGTGTGCCAACGGTCAAGCCCAGGCCGGCAGAAGACTTCCTCTCCCGGGTCAGGAGAGCAGAGGATGTAGGGGTCCCGGCCATTGCCTCGGACATCGACGCTGCCGGTATCATTCATATGAAGCGCGCCGGTCAACCCGCCGGCCCCTGGCCTCTCAAACACTGGGAGAAAGTCATCTCGCAAACCAGGATGCCCATCATTCTGAAGGGCATTATGACTGCGCCGGAAGCAATAAAAGCAGTGGAGGCCGGCGCGGCAGGCATTGTGGTTTCCAATCATGGCGGGCGAGTTCTCGATCATACACCCGGAACCGCAGAAGTGCTGGGCGAAATCGCTTCCGCGGTGAAAGGAAAAATAAAAATTTTTGTTGACGGCGGGGTGCGCAGCGGCGTTGACGCGTTTAAAATGCTGGCCCTGGGGGCGGAGGCCGTTCTTGTGGGCCGCCCCATGGCCGTGGCCGCTGTCGGCGGCGGCCAGGAAGGAGTAACCTTACTGCTCAATCAGTACGCCGAGCAGTTACGCCTGGCTATGCTTTATACGGCCTGCAGGTCGCTTTCAGCCATAATTCCTTCTGTTTTACGGGTAGAAAGGGGGTGAGGAGGGTAGGAATCAGGGCATGAGGCCAATCGCTCAGCCAAGGACATCTATTCAGGAGTTGACAGATTTTTCTCTTTTCGATAGCATCAACCAAACTGGAATGCGTTGCCTATT
>JASEHN010000359.1 GCA_030018715.1 Thermodesulfobacteriota bacterium
CTCTATTTTTCTTCAACCATTCATTCTTCTCATTATCCCATCGAAAGACTTTCATAAGATATAATTACGACATTGTGTGCCTTTTGTCAATATTATTATTTAGGCTTAACATTTATTTTTAAATTTATTCTATGTACGGCCTAATCCTATAAAAGAAAAAGAGGTCGCTCAACCCACTTTTAAAAAAGGGGCTTGAAACGAATAAGAATTTCGGTATATTGATAATCATTTGGGTATTAGGAAGAATATTTAAAAACGGGGCGTGTGTTATGTTTGAACCGTTAAAACAATTTTTGCTTCCTAATGGTTCCATAAAACCCCAGCATGTTCCTTTTGGCTCTATCAGACATGAAATCAGAAATGTCCTCTACACCTTTTCAAATTGCTAAATACTTGCAGTCACGCGGCATTAATGGTCCTTGGAAAATTGCCGGGATAGAGCAGGAAAGTTTTTACGGCGTCGTGATGATTCCCTCCCTGGCCGAAGGCCAATACCTCTGGGCCACCCTCGCATCCCTGGCGCAAAACCCTTCCGATCTCCTTTCCCGGTTCTTGATCCTGGTGGTGGTCAACCATCGCCGGGATGCTCTCCTCAGCGATAAATTAGACAATCAGCAAACACTGCAAATGCTGGCGGCGAAAAATCCTTTCCTAAGTGGCTTGTGCTTGGGGTGGGTAGATGCGGCCTCCGCAGGATTGGAATTGCCCATAAAGACAGGCGGAGTGGGATTAGCTCGCAAGATTGGCTTTGATTTGGCTCTGCCCCGGCTCGGCTATCAGAAGGTTGGCCCGTTGCTCATTTCCTTGGATGCCGATACCCTTGTCCGGCCTGACTATTTAGGGGCGGCGATCCACCATTTCCGGGGTGCGGAAGCATCCGGAGCGGTGATTCCTTTTTGCCATCAGCCTGGCTCAACTACGGAAGAAGACCGGGCCATCAAACGATATGAACTTTTTCTGCGCGCCTACGTGCTGGGTCTTTCCCGTGCCGGTTCCCCGTATGCCTTTCATACCGTGGGAAGCGCCATGGCCTGCTCTGCCGAAGCTTATGTCCGCGCGGGGGGTATGAACGCCCGCCAGGCCGGAGAGGATTTCTATTTTTTACAACACCTGGCCAAAACCGTCGGTATCTCTCAGGTTAAAGGAACGGTGGTTTACCCATCGCCCAGGGCTTCCCATCGCGTCCCATTCGGAACCGGGCGCAGCATCAACAGATTGCTTGCAGGGGATAAAGAAGCAGTCATGTTTTATCAAACCGCTTGCTTTCAAATCCTTGGGGAATGGCTGGCCCTAATTGCCCAGAATATAAATGCTTCCGGCGAAGAAATCCGGGTAAAGGCGGAACGAATTTCCAAAGACTTGGGGGCTTATCTGGATAACATTCGTTTTTCGGAGGTATGGGAGAAATTGCAGAAAAACTTTCGTGACCGGGCAACCTTATTGACCGGGTTTCATTCGTGGTTTGACGGCCTGAAAACCATGAAACTGCTGCACCATCTATCCGCCGGCCCCCTCCCCCGCTGGGAACCTGATAAAACACTCCCCCAACTATTCCAGTGGGCCGGGTTGGAACCTGTCAATGGGATTGATGGACAACTGGCTTTGCTGAGGGAGATGCAAATCGGAGAGGATTATAATTTCAATTGCCGAAAGTAGATTGCGAATTAGTGTTAAAAATTTCAAATGTCTTTAACTATACTCTTGGGGAGTGAAATCTTCAGGAAGAAGTTAATGTTGCCGTGGACGCCTGTAAAATAGGTTGGGGGTCTCTTCAAATCGCCGAACCCTCGTGCGGCTGGAAAATACCTGAGGACCCATTCGCTTTGACCGCTTCTAAGACAACCAGGGGGGGAAGGGACTGTAAAACATACTGCGTCCGAATGTTTTGAAAGGTTCTTTCCATATGATTTTTGAGAAACTCTGGAAGCTGGAAGAAGTTTTGGTAGGCCAGAAATCGACCCCCTTCCTTCAGGACTGAATAGGCGTTCTTTAAAATGATCAACTTCATTTCCATGGAAAGCAGGGAAAAGGGAATCCCCGAAACAATATAATCCACTTCTTTTTCCCCGCAAGCATGTAGAACATTCTTTACGTTGCTGGCGCAATCATGAACAACCTTCAGGCGCGAGTCCACAAATTCTCTCTGCAGAATCTGGTAAAAGCTCGGGTTTCGTTCAATAGCGATCAACCGGGATTTTGCCGACATGTTCCGCAAAAGATTTTCGGTAAAAACCCCGGTTCCCGGACCGTATTCAACGATCACTTGCCGTCCATTGAAATCTATTTTTCCGCAAACTTTTTCCACCGCATACCTGGAGGTGGGGGTGATGGAGGCCACGTACTTGTCCGTAATGAAGTTTTTCAGGTAGATAAAAGTATTGAGCATAGTTTACGCTTCCTTAATAACTTTTTTTGGCGACCGGCAAATTCCCCGAGCGTGCCGATACATCATGTTAGATTACATGAAACGGCAGAGAGGATCAAGTGAATTACCTGACCCCCCCAGTGGGAAATATAAATCATAAAGAAAAAGGAACGCCGACTTCATCAGCGATTGCTTTCAGGTCTTCGTAAACCTTGAAATAGAGAGGAATCCCTTCCCGGCGATATTTTTCTTCGAGCTCAAATTCCTTCTCGCCATGAATGTAGATGCGCTCCTGCCCTTCTGCCTTAGCCGAATTTTTCAGCCGGCGGACAAGGTCGTCCATGTCCTTTTTAAATTCGTCCAGAGGACGGAAGAAGTCAACCCGCAGGGCGGCGAAGAAATGGCCCACCAGTGAAGGCAGAGGCTTGCCGTCAGGAGTTTTGGGGTATAACAGGTTGGTGTTCCCTGACCCGGAAAGGACCCCGCTCAGAATATCCACCAAGAGGTCCAGCCCGTATCCCTTATGTCCCCCGAACTCTTCTCCCTCGCCTCCCAGGGGTAAAATCCCCCCGCCGGCTTTGCTGCGGATGTTGCTGAGGACGCGGCCCGGATCATCGCAAGACTGCCCTTTTTCATCCGTGGCCCACCCCCAAGGCAACTTCTTGCCCATGCGGTTATAGACTTCCAGTTTTCCCAAAGTGGCCACGGCAGTGGACATGTCCAGAACGTACGGCCTCTCCTTAAGTGCGGGAATGGTCACGCTGATGGGGTTCGTTCCCAGCAATACCTCGCGGCCAAAGGTGGGAACGACGTACACATCCGAGTTGGTCAAGGAGATGCCGATAAGATCATGCTTCAGAGCCATGAGGGAGTAATACCCGGCAATCCCATAATGATTGCTGTTCCCTACCGAAACAATCCCAATTCCGCTCTTCAGGGCCTTTTCAATGGCCATCTGCATCCCTTTATACCCGGCTACCTGTCCCAGGGCGGCGCCTCCATCGATAAGAGCCGTGATGGGAGTCTCCCTCACTACCTTCATCTCCGGCCGGGGGACCATTACGCCATTTTTCAGGCCCGTGTAATATCGTCTCAGCCTGGCCACGCCGTGAGATTCTATGCCCCGCAAGTCTGCCATTACCAGGACTTCTGAAGTGGTAAAAGCATCCTGGGAAGGTACGCCCATTTTCTCAAAAACCTTCTGACAGAAAGAGGTCAGTGGTTCCGTCCATACGATTTTAAATTCCACACTCATAGATTCTCCCTTCTTCCTTCAACCCGCCCGCTAACAGGTGAAAAACCAGTTAAGTGACTAAAGTGCCTAAAGTTAAAAAAGGAAATTCCTATACAACTAAATTATCCGGCAAACACGGCATCATAAATCGCTCCGAGGGTTTGAAAAAGAAATTCAACGTTTTTCTCTAACGTGCCTGGCAAGCCTTCCGAACCAAGTCTAAAATTTAAGTCATGCCAGAGGGGAAAGTCAAGTAAAAAAAACAGGGGAATCTATTTTTTGGAAATACTCCTGGATTTGCCCGGACACCTCAGAGACCATCTTCCAAAAAGGAATTCGGGAGCGAAAATTTGCGTTATCTCTCAACCCGCGGGTGTACCATATAATATTTTTTCGGAATTCCTTCAGTCCATGCGTTTCCCCCCGCATCTCCACAACCATTCCCAGATGGCGGAGAATAATGGCTTCTTTTTCCTTCAGGGTCGGCGCCCGGGGCAGTTCTCCCCGGAGAATCTCCAAGGCCTGCCGGAAAATCCAGGGGTT
>JASEHN010000360.1 GCA_030018715.1 Thermodesulfobacteriota bacterium
CCCCGCCTGAACCGATGAAAAAGCCAGCGCCTCATTTTCCTGAGCCGAGCGGCCTCCCGCCTGAGCCTGGGCATGGATGAGATTTTCCGCATGAACTTAAGAATAAAGTGATCGACGGTCAGATAAATATTGAATTGACAGATAAGGGTTTCTTCCGTTATTTTGTTTGTAACATTCCGTTGCAGTTGAACGAAAAAAAATCCACGGAGAAATTCGGTTTGACTAATCGGGTCAAAAATAAATGGGAAGTCTGTTCTTTCGATGGTTTCGAATACTCCTCCTTTAAAGATCTGGGCATCTCACCCCTGACTGCCCAGATTCTATTTAACCGCGGGATTTCTAATCTGGATCAGGCAAAACGTTTTTTCTCCCCTGCCCTTTCTGACCTTCCAGATCCGTTCACCATGAAAAACATAGACCGGGCAGTAGCCCGCATTGAGAAAGCCATCCGCCATCAAGAAAAAATCACCATCTTCGGGGATTATGACGTGGATGGCACAACCGCCATCGCCGTGCTGCTGCTTTTTCTGAAAAGCCTGGGTGCCAGTGTTGACTTCTACATTCCCCACCGGTTGCAGGAAGGATATGGATTGAACATCGAGGCGGTTAAAAAAATCCAAGCCGAGGGCGCAAAACTGCTGATTACGGCGGATTGCGGGATCAGTAATCCCGAAGAGGTCCGCTGGGCAGTGGGGCACGGAATGGATGTCATTGTTAGCGACCATCACGAAGTTCCTGAAGCCCTCCCCCCTGCTCTGGCTATCCTAAACCCGAAGCAAAAGGATTGCCCCTATCCCTTCAAGGAATTGGCCGGGGTGGGAGTGGCCTTCAACCTGGTCATAGCCCTGCGCAGCCGTCTCCGGCAGAACGGAACCTGGCAAGGGCTCAAGGTTCCCAATCTGAAAGAATATCTGGACCTGGTAGCCCTGGGGACGGTGGCTGACGTTGTGCCGCTAATTGGAGTCAACCGCATCCTGGTTCAATTTGGTCTTATACAATTGGCTCGTTCTACCCGTCCGGGAATTTCCGCTTTGAAAGATATTTCGAAAATGGGCGAGATGCCCCTCGATACCACTGGAATTAATTTTCGTTTGTCCCCCCGGATTAACGCTGCCGGGCGTATGGAAGACGCTGGCCAGGCAGTCCGCTTGCTCACAGCGGATGATGAAAGAGAAGCCCGCCATATCGCCGCCCATCTGGACCATTTGAATTCCCTGCGTCAGAGGCTCGAAGAAAAAATACTTATAGACGCCAGGAAAATGATTGAGTCGCCCTCCGGGATATCGACGACGAAATCCCTCGTCCTTGCTTCCCTGGATTGGCATCCCGGTGTCATTGGTATTGTGGCTTCGCGCTTGGCTGAGGAATATTACCGCCCAACCATATTGATTGCCCTGAAAGAAAACCTGGGAAAAGGATCAGGCCGCTCCATCGACCCTTTCCCCCTCTACCAGGGGCTGAAAGCCTGCCAAAACTTGGTGGAAAGATTTGGGGGGCACGCGCAGGCCGTAGGCCTGGTCATCCGGCCGGAGTGCATTCCTGATTTTTCCAAAGCCTTTGAAGAAGTCGTCCACTCGCGGCTAACAGAGGAAGATTTCATTCCCCGCCTCTCTATTGACACCTTCACCAGGCTGGATCAGATGAACGAATCATTTCTCTCTGAGCTCGACTCCCTTTCCCCTTTTGGGGTAGGAAACCCGGAACCTGTGCTGGCCGTGGAAGATCTAACGGTTCTGGGTTCGCAGCTGGTCGGGAAAAACCACATGCGCCTGCGCATTAAAGAAGGCCGGGGGACCCGCAGTGCCATCGGCTTCCATATGGCCTCCTGGCACCCAATGGCTGGCAAGCACGTGCAGATGGCCTTTTCACCCCAGGTCGGCTTTTTTCAGGGTAAGAAGACTCTGCAATTAAAAATCATCGACCTTAAGCCGGCAGGTTAGAACCTTGGAATTTTTCACCGCTGAGGTCGCAGAGATGGGAATCATGTAAAAACTAAAAAAGGAAAAGGAAAAATATCTCTATTTTGAGCTTTTGATAATTTAAGCCGTTCACGCTATTATCCTCTGCGTGCTCTGCGGTAAAAGATTTATTAAGAGGGAAAAATGAACAAGAAAAATAAGGCTGCAAAGAAAAAAATGGATCGGCTTTCTCCTCAGGCTGAAACTCTCCTTCAAGAAACAGAAGACAACGCCGAATTATGGATAAAAGATGCCGATCCGCTGTTGCAAAAACTTCGGTCTCTTTCTTCTGATCAGCAAGAAGTTTTTCTTCTCTCCCTTCTTAAGAAAAAGAACGAGCAGCTTCCCCTGCTGCTGGAAGCGCTTTGCGGCAAAGAAGAAGGACTTGATCTCGCTTTGGCCGCCAGCCTGGGACAATGGAGATCTCCTCACGCGGCTGATATTCTTAAGCGGATGGCTGCGGCACACCCTTCCAAGGCCCTGTTCAAAACGATCCGTAAATCCATTTTTCGCCTGCAGAGCATGGGCATACCTGTTAAGGAGATTAGCGACTCATCTAAAACGGTCTTTCATCCTACGCGGCTTGCCCCCTCAGAAGGATTTTTAAGCCCGATTGACCCTTTCGGAAATAGATTCATTATGCTGTTCAAGCCCCAAATTCCTCAGGGGGTCGCTTTATTTAACACCCTGATCAGCGATATAGACGGGATTATTGGTTTTAAAGCGCTGGAAACATCTCGCAAGAATGCCGATGAATACCTGAGCGCATTTCAAAAGGAAGATTCCTTTAAGCTCGTGGAAGCTGACCCGGATTATTGCCTTGGTTTGATTACCGAGTCTTACGAGCTTTGTAAAAAAATAGGGAAGACACCTCCGGCTGATTTTTTACAATTGCGTCCTTTGATGGGTTCATCTCCTCCTCTCCCACTTAGGCCCCTTATTTATCAGCATTTAATAGAAGAAGAGATACAATCGCGCCCGGACCTTTTGGAGCGATCGGCTTCCCTTTTCCAGGCGCCCTTTTTTAAGGACTGGTTCCTCAAGAAGGAGGAGTCTCAAAAATACCTCGACCTCTTTAAGGAGGCTAATACCTCCAGATTAGTTCTTACCCCTTATCAGAAGGAGGGCCGGCTTTTGGACATATATCGCCAGGCAGTTCATGAGCTCTTCGACGAATCGAAACGAATGCTTTACCGGCGCAGGCTGGAGGAGATGGCTTATTATCTCTGGAAAGCAGGGCAGGAAAATGAAGCGCGGATGAGCCTGGCCGCTGCCTTGGCCTTGCAGGAAGAAAGCCGACTTCTCTCTCCTAATCCTTTTCTTCTCGAACTCGTAAAAAGAAGCTTAAGCGATCGGATGAAGGAGGAAGAAGAGGAGAAAAAAAAGAAAATAGAGGAATTGATTGTCAACCCGTAATTGCTTCACCGCTGAGAGTGCAGAAAACGGTGAGATTGGAATCATCCAAAAGGGCAAAAAGCAAAATGCAAAATGAAATAAATTCGCCACAGAGGGCACAGCGCGGCAGAGCCGCAACCAAAAATTATTCACCGCAGAGATCACAGAGTTATAGCCAAAATCTTTAGAACAAAAGACAACTTAGACCACGGATGACCGCAAATACATCCGGATAAAAACAATTTTTAAAAAATCTTAACAAAATTTTCAGAATTTGAACGGTAGTAGCTCAGGAAAAACAGAGTTTTTAAAAAAAACCATGCTTAGGAAAAGGTAAAGTCTAAGTGTTAAATTTCTAAAATGATCCGCATGAGGCGGACTAAAGTTGATGATGTCGAAAAAAAGTAAAAATTCCCTTCTTTTTGTCATTCCCGCGAAAGCGGGAATCCAGTTAATTCAAGCAGTTCTGGCCTCCTGCTTTCGCA
The DNA here is from genome assembly GCA_030018715.1 of Thermodesulfobacteriota bacterium. GTDB lineage: Bacteria > Desulfobacterota > SM23-61 > SM23-61 > SM23-61 > JAHJQK01. The sequence goes on from JASEHN010000360.1 coordinate 3,839, forward strand.
GGAGTGACGGCTTTTCCGACTTTTTACGAGACCATCAAAACTCCTTAAAGGAAAAATAATGAAGGGGAAATTTTCGGATAAATGATGATCTCGTAAAAAGTCTGAAAATACGTTTTTCGGTCATTCCGGCGAAAGCCGGAATCCAGTCTTTTCAAATAGTTATAAGTTCTCTGGACTCCGGTTTTCACCGGAGTGACGACTTTTTACGAAGCCATTAATATTGATGAACTCGTAAAAAGTCCTAAAGCCCCTTTCCCCGTCATTCCGGCGAAAGCCGGAATCCAGTTATTTCAAGAAG
>JASEHN010000361.1 GCA_030018715.1 Thermodesulfobacteriota bacterium
TTAATAAAATAAATAATAATTTAAAGGTATTAAGCGCTATTTGGACAATCGACGATTTATGTATCTTCGACATTTTCGTCGAATAATCTCCCTTGTTATTGAGAAAGTTATGAGAATTGGTTAATTTATAGAAATTTTGCAGGAACCGTCTTAATTCTTGTTATTATATGAGGGGGGGACAGATGGGTTGCGCTATGAAAAGAGAAGGAATGAAAACCGCTTGGAAAATAAGATTCCCGGTCATGGTCATCGCCCACCGGGGTTTTTCCGGTGAGGCGCCGGAAAACACTCTGGCCGCCTTCCAAAAAGCCATCGAAACCGGAAGCGACATGTTGGAATTGGATGTTCATCTCTCCAAAGATAAGGAAGTAGTAGTAATCCACGATGAAACACTGGAGAGAACAACAAACGGCCAGGGCAGGGTTGCCGACCATACCTTAAAAGAACTTAAAAAGCAGGACGCTGGTTTCCGTTTTGGTCCGCAATTTTCCGGGGAACGAATTCCCACCTTGAAAGAGGTTCTGGAACTTGCCAAGGGAAAGATATTGGTAAATGTCGAAATAAAAAATCCAACCCATGACCGATATTTAATCACGGAATTGGCCGATCGAGCTTTGCAGGAAGTAAAAAATGCCGGGATGTTGAATCAAGTTATCTTTTCTTCATTTAACCCCGTCTCCCTGGAAAGAATCAAAGCAAGAGAGCCCCGGGCCTGGGTGGCCTTGCTCTATCATAACGACTGGATTTTCCTTCGGGAAGTAACCAGGGGACAATCCTTCCCGGTTCTGAACTTGCGCAGAAACTTTCTCACCAAGGAGAAAATTGCCAAAATCCACCAGGAGGGAATGCTGGTTAACGTCTATACGGTTGATTCCGAAGAAGAGATAGACCGGTTCATCGGCTGGGGAATCGACGGCATCATCACCAATCAGCCTGACCGATTAATCAAAATCCTTCAAAATTGATGGTCTCGTAAAAAGTCGTCACTCCGGTGAAAACCGGAGTCCAGGGTATTTATAAGCATTTGAAAATACTGGATTCCGGCTTCCGCCGGAATGACGGAAAAGGGGATTTTCAGACTTTTTACGAGTTCATCAGAAAAAATTCGGGTGCATTTTTCTCTCCAGCACATATCCTACTGTAAGTGTGCTTGAATTAACTTCCATAATTCATCCTTCCCCTCACCAGTTACGGCTGAAAAAAATAAGAGGGTTTTTCCCGAGAGCAGCGGAATTTCCACCAGGTCTTTCTTCTGCCTGGCCCTTTCGAGCTGCGAGAGCTTATCGGCCTTGGTGAGGACGATGGCACAAGGAATTTGGTGGTACTCTAACCAATCGAGCAAAGCCAGATCATCCGGGGAGGCTCCCCGGCGGGCGTCCAGGATCAGGACGACCAGACGAATATCCTGCCTGGTTTGCAGGTAGCTTTCCACCATGGGTTTCCAGGTTTTTCTTACTTCCAGAGGGACTTTGGCATAACCGTATCCGGGAAGATCCACCAGGGAAATTTTCCCGTTCACCCGAAAGAAATTGATCAGCTGGGTCCTTCCCGGGCTGGAGCTGGTCTTGGCCAGATTCTTCCGGTTCACCAGGGTATTGATCAGCGAAGACTTCCCCACATTTGATTTTCCGGCCATGGCCACTTCGGGAAAATTTCCCGTTGGATACTCGGAAGGTTTGGTGGCGCTTTTGATGAATTCGGCGGAAATAACTTTCATGTCATTTTCTCTTTTCTCTGTTCTTGCAAATACCTGTCCAATCTCCTCATAGCTTCCTCGATATTCTCCATGGAGTTGGCATAGGAAAAGCGTAAGTAACCTTCAGCATTCGTCCCAAAGTCGATTCCCGGGGTACATCCCACTTTAGCTTTTTTTAGAATGTCGAAGGCAAATTCAAAGGAATTCCCCGTAAAGCGCTTGGCGTTGGCCAGGACATAAAACGCTCCGGTGGGTTCCACGGTAATCCCGAACCCCAGCTCCCGCAGCTTCTGGATAATGTATTTTCTGCGGGTATTATATATGTTCTTCATCCGGGCCACATCCGCGCCCCCCTCCTTCAAAGCGACTATTCCGGCCCACTGGACGAAAGCGTTGGCCGAGATGAAAAAATTCTGGTGCAGCTTCTGCAGGGGGCGGATGAATTCCGGCGGGGCGATCAGGTATCCCAAACGCCATCCGGTCATCGCATAAAGTTTGGAGAATCCGTTGATCACCAAGGCGTTCCGGGTGAACTCCAGGATGGAATGCTCCTTTCCCTCGTAAACCAGGCCGTGGTAAATTTCATCGGATACGACGGTTCGTCCGAAATCGGCAACGGCCTTCATCCGTTCCGGGGCCATGAGGTTCCCCGTGGGGTTAGCCGGGGAATTGACAAATATGGCTTTGGTTCCCGGGCCGATGAGGGGCTTTATCTCTTCCGGCCTGTACTGGAACCCTTCTTCTTCGAACACGTTTACGAATACAGGTTTCCCATCCATCATGCGCACGAAATTTGGGTAGCAGGCGTAATAAGGATTGGGAAGGATGACTTCATCCCCTTTTTCGAGCAGGCTCATAAACAGGAGGAGCATTGCCGGCGACGTACCGGAGGTGACCAGAATTTGCTCGGGATTAACCTCCACCCCGTATTGTTTATGGTAGTTTTCGGCGATGGCCTCCCGCAGCTCCACCAAACCCAGGCTGTGGGTATAATGGGTCTTGCCGTCGCGAATGGCCCGGATGGCTGCTTCCTTGATACATTCCGGTGTGTCGAAGTCGGGTTCTCCGACCTCGAGGTGGATGATATCCTCCCCTTGTCGTTCCAAGGCTGTAGCTGCTTCCATAACCTCCATGACAATGAAGGGAGAAATTTCAGATGATTTTTTACTAACCATATCTTTCCCTTTTAAATCCTCCACTTCTTTTCTATCCAATCGGCCGCTGAAAGTCAACCCCTCGACTTCCCGGCATAACCCCAGGGGCTTGCTCGGGTTTGACCCTGAGCGCCGCTTTAAAAGAAGCTTTTAAAGACCTGCGGAAAAAAGCCAGATAAGGGACTTGCCAGATATTCTGCAACCCCACGCTTTCCGCATCGTGACAAGCAATTGATGTCAGGAGTAACCTTTCAGTGACGGGTAGCTCGGGGAGGGACTCTCTCAATGAAAGATTCTGTTGATGGCCTGGGGGTCAGGCCGGTACGAGCCGGAAGCATCGGCCGGGATACCCCTGGGTACGGTGAACTCACTGAACTTCCGCGGCAGAATGCGGGGGGTGTCAGCCCCCGCCCCATCCACGGAGAAATCAGCGCCTTATGATTCCAAGCGGACTGGAATGGCCCCCGGGCCATGGCCACCCTGGGCATCTTTGCCGAACCTTTTTTCCTCCGATTTTGGTCACCCATGTGTCACTGAAGGGTTACAGTCAGGACCAGATTTCTTTTGACAGTCGGCGCTCAATTGTAGTAGCTTTAGGACACGTCCATAAGCAAATCTCTTAATGGGTGACCCCGGATTCCCGTCTTCAGATATCCGCCGGGCTCTTTACCCTGTTAGAAATAATGCTCTATTTGAATTTCTAACGGGGTTTACTGAGAGCCCGGGCCTGTTCAATACGTGAGTGTAGATCATGGTCGTCCTCACATCTGTATGACCGAGCAGTTCCTGTATCGTGCGGATGTCATAACGCGCTTCAAGAAGATGCGTGGCAAAGAGCTTGTCCTGAGCGTGCCTAAGGAAGTGGCGCAAGGTATGGCAACTGACCTCGCCTGGAATCAGCCGGTCGCGAAACCTGTCCGTCTTCGCTCTTGCCTCTTGAGCAGGATGTTTTCCAGTAGGCGCCACTGGGGTGTGTCTCTCCTTATCCCTTCTGGACCTGTCTTTCAAAGGTTTTTCAGGCAAAAAATTGTCAAAGTCTTTCGCCCAGTTCACATAAAATGGCGAACGATCCGGCCGTACCCTGTTCTCCTCCGCGCACCCCCGGTAAGCTTCCCAAAAAACATCGCGCTCTTTGGAATTGCGGACATCCATGATTTTCACCATAGAATGCGTTTTTATTTTGAAAGGTTAAGGAAGAATCAGGCATGGCATGATAGGTAGAATTATCTTATGATGATATTATTTTTCTGTCCACTATCTGTTAAATG
>JASEHN010000362.1 GCA_030018715.1 Thermodesulfobacteriota bacterium
GGCGGGGGTTCTTGCCCGCCCCATATGCGGAGATATAAGCGCCTTATGATTCCAAGCGTTCCGCTCTGGCCCCCGGCCCCTGGAACCCCTTGGCCTTTACAACACACCTTTTTTCAAAGAGCTAAAGTGTTAGAATTATTTAAATTATTTATCTCCACCAAGGCTGCTGAATAATTTGGTGAGTAGTTGCAGAGATTGGCCTTACGGCAATAACTATAAAAAGAATGGTTTTTTGGAAAAAAGGAGGAGCCCATATGGAGACCAAAGGCCTCCGTATAAACGGGGAACGTCTGAAAATTACATTAGAAAAAATGGCTGAAATCGGGGCTACTCCGGCAGGTGGAGTACACCGCCTGGCCCTGTCGGATGAAGACAAGCAAGCAAGGGATTTGTTTATCAAATGGCTCAGGGAAATCGACCTACGGGTTACAGTGGATGAAATGGGTAACATCTTTGGCTTTCGGCCTGGAAAAGATAACAACCTTCCTCCGGTCATGAGCGGTTCACATATAGATTCGCAACCCAAAGGAGGTCGGTTTGACGGAATTTTGGGTGTCATGGGAGCGCTGGAGGTATTTCGGACGATCTGGGAGAACCAGGTTGAAACCAAAAGGCCGCTTGTGATTGTTGATTGGACGAATGAAGAGGGTTCGAGGTTTCCACCGGCCATGGTTGGTTCGGGGGTTTGGGCGGGGAAAATGGATAAAGACTTCGCATATAGTCGGACGGATTTTCACGGAAAGAATTTCGGGGAGGAACTGGAGAGAATCGGATATAAGGGGACGCTACCGGCGAAGAGATGGCCCCTCCATGCCTATTGGGAATTGCATATAGAGCAGGGGCCGATTCTGGAAAAAATGGGCAAAAAGATAGGGGTTCCCGAAGGGATCGTGGGCATCGGGTGGTATGATGTTCAAGTGAATGGAAAAGCCAACCAGGTCGGCCCAACGCCTATGAAAGGCAGGAATGATGCGCTATGCGCCGCTGCGGAGATGATTCTGAAGGTGGAAAAATTACCCGGCAGAATGGGAGGGAATATGGTGGCAACCGTGGGAGAAATCCACAACTTTCCCAACTCCCGAAACATCATTCCCGGGCAGGTCAAATTCACCGTCGATGTTCGTTCGTGGGATGACCAGATGGTCGCGATAGCCAGGGAGGAATTGCGGAATGATTTTGAAAGGATTGCTGAAAAAAGGGGATGTTCGATGCGCTTCAAAGAGATTTGGAAGGTAGAGCACGCCCCTTTTGATCAATCTTTGATGAAGAAAATCCTGGAAATTGCCGGGCAGATGGGGTATGCCAGCCATTCCCTGGTCAGCGGAGCCGGACATGATGCCAGCTACATGAGTCAGGTTGCCCCCACAGCCATGATATTCGTTCCGAGCATCGGCGGGCGGAGTCATGTAGAAGTTGAAAATACAGCCTGGGAAGATTGTGAAGCAGGGGCGAATGTTTTACTTCACTGCATTTTGCAATCGGCTCTATAATAGGGGGGAATTGGTAAAAAAAACATGGGGCATAAAAAACTATATCTGAAAACCTTCGGCTGCCAGATGAATGTTTATGATTCGGAACGTATTTCCCACGTTCTGGCCGCCAGAAATTATCGCCTGGTAGCAGACCCATCCGAAGCGGATTTAATTTTCCTGAATACTTGCAGCGTCCGGGAAAAACCAGAACAAAAAGTTTACAGCGCCCTGGGGCGATATCGGGCGTTTAAAAAAAAGAACTCCAAGCTGATCATTGGTGTCGGGGGATGCCTGGCCCAGCAGGAAGGAGAGGGTTTCCTTAAACGCTTTCCCCATGTGGACTTTGTGTTAGGGACAAAAGAATTTAAGCGCATCGATGAAATCCTGGATGACCTGGAAGATTCCGGGAAACGAAGTGCAGCAACACACCTCAATGGCCGGGTTGACCCTTATGCCTCTCTTCCCTTTTTTCCCTCGCCGTCGAAGGTGGTGGCCTTTGTATCCATCATGCAGGGGTGCGATAATTTCTGCTCTTATTGTATCGTTCCCTTTGTCCGCGGCAGGGAGGTAAGTAGACCGAGTCAGGAGGTCTTAGAGGAAATCCGGGTTCTTGCCGCTAAGGGAGTCAAAGAGGTGACTTTACTCGGACAAAATGTGAATTCCTACGGGAAAACAAAGCCGGCTGAATTGGATTTTGCAGGAATGCTGAAGGCTGTCCAGGAAATTGGCGGAATCGAACGCATACGATTTACCACCTCGCACCCCAAGGACCTTTCTCCCCCTCTGATCGAGGCCTTTGGCAGGCTCCCCAAACTTTGTGAACATATCCATCTTCCCTTGCAGTCCGGATCGGACCGCATACTTAAACGAATGAACCGGGGCTACTCCGGAGAAGAATATCTAAAAAAAATTTTCCGGCTGCGACAATCTTGCCCAGGAATCAGGATCACAACAGATATGATCGTGGGATTTCCAGATGAAGAGGAGGAGGATTTTCGGGCCAGCATGGAAATGATCGAACAGATCCAGTTCGATGATCTTTTTTCTTTTAAATATTCGGATCGGCCTGGTACCCGGGCAACCCACTTCCAGGGTAAGGTCCTGGAGGAGGTCTGCCAGCGAAGGCTTATGGAGCTACAGACCTTGCAAAGGAAAATCACTTTGAAGCGGAACAAAGCCTGGGAGGGGGAAAAGGTTGAGGTGCTGGTGGAAGGGCGTAGCAAGGCAAGGGCTGAGGATAACATGGGGAGAACCCGGGCCAACCACATCGTCAATTTTCCTGGTAAGCCGTTTGTCGCCGGATCCCTGGTGACGGTCAAAATCCAAAAGGCCTATGCCCATAGCCTTCGAGGAGAATCTGTTCAGGACAGCCTTCCGGAGGATGGTAATATAGAGAAGAAGGGGAGAAGTGTTTCCCGGGGAAAGGAAAATTTATGATTGACTTACACACGCACAGTCTATTCAGCGATGGAGAACTTTTGCCCTCAGAGCTGGTCCGCCGGGCGGAGGTAATCGGTTATCAAGCAGTGGCTATAACCGACCATGCGGACTCTTCAAATCTCGACTGGGTAATCCCCCGGCTAGTTCAGGTTTGCCGGGATTTGAACATCTACTGGAAGGTACGGGCTGTTCCTGGAGTTGAGCTCACCCATCTTCCCCCAGACCTCATCGCCCCTTTGACGGTTCGGGCAAGAGCAATGGGGGCTCAGATCGTTCTTGTGCATGGAGAAACAGTAGTTGAACCGGTGCCACCGGGGACCAATCAAAAGGCCATTTACGCTGGAGTTGATATTCTGGCTCACCCCGGGTTGATCTCTGAAGAAGAGGCGATCCTGGCCCGGGAAAAAGGGGTCTTTCTGGAGATTACCTCGCGTAAGGGACATAGTTTGACCAACGGGCACGTAGCCCGTTTAGCTAAGAAGGTAGGAGCCCACCTGGTTTTAAACACAGACACCCACTCGCCGGAAGATCTGATCTCTCGTGAGAAAGCCATGAAAGTGGCATTTGGAGCTGGTTTGAAATCAGCAGACTTCGAGCAAATGATAGAAAATTCCTGGAAAATACTATCCCGGCTGGGATGATTATAAATGCGTTTTTTCGCGGCTCGGACCTGGGAAAGTGAACGAGCATTTTAGGCGATGAAAAGCCGCCTCTTAGGGTGAAGACAAAGACCGGGTAGTAAAACGTCTTAAGTGAGACTGTCCTTTAAGGACTAACGTAGTGAGGGCTGCCTTTTTTAGATTTCTGGTAGCGCTGTTTTAGATAAATCCCCCCTAAAATAACCGCCCCAATAATGCTGGAAGACGTTTCATGCCACCAAAGAAGTAACAGAGCCAGCACGAGAATGACGCGTTCGACTTTCGTTAAGCGATCCCCAAAATAGCCGATGATAGCGGCCGCCAGGGCTATTATCCCCAGAACGACTGTTGCCAGGATGAAGAAAAATTCCATGTAAGGGAAGGGCCCGGGGGCTTTCTGAAGAATATACGGCATGAATACCAAGATCGGACTGAAAACGAAGGCAAAAGGAATGTACATGCCGGGCCAGGCCAGGGTAAAGGCCCGTAAACCGGTTCGAAACGGATCCCCCTGGGATATGCCCGAGGCGGCATAAGCACACACGGCAACCGGCGGAGTC
>JASEHN010000363.1 GCA_030018715.1 Thermodesulfobacteriota bacterium
AGTTCAGCGCTGCGGGATTGACGCCGGCGCCGGCCCTGGGGCTTCGTTGCCCGATCGTCCTGGAATGCCCGCTCAACATCGAATGCCGGATCCAAAAATCATTGGAACTGGGTTCCCACACGCTCTTTTTAGCGGAAGTGGTTGCCGTGCAGGTGTCTTCCACGCTGCTCGACGCCAAGGGTCGGCTCCGCCTGGAGAAGGGCGGTCTCTTGGCCTATGCCCACGGGGAGTACTTTGCCCTGGGTCGTCGCCTGGGCAGCTTCGGTTTTTCCGTACGGAAGCGCGCCCGCCCGGCCGCCCGCTGATCTCTGTCCGTCCGCGGTCCGAGTCGGGTGGCTCGCAGCTCTTCAGATCACCTGACTGATATGGAGGGCCTGGAATTTGCCGCCGCTGGCCTTCGCCGCCTTGCTCAACTGGATCAGGCAGCCGGGACAACCGGTGACGACCAGGGCCGCGCCGGTTTTCTCGATGTTTCTCCGCTTCTTCTCCAGAACCTTTGCCGAAATCTCCGGATAATCCACATGAAATGATCCCGCCCCGCCGCAGCAGACGTCCGCCTCTTCCATCTCGATAAAGCGGCCCGTCGCCTTCAGCAGGTCCCGGGGCTCTTTCCCTATTCCCTGTCCCCGCAGGAGGTGGCAGGGGTCGTGGTAGGTGAAGGTCGCCTCCACTTTCCTCTTAGGGCTGTAGCCGACCATCACGAGGTACTCGGTCAGGTCCATCACCTTGCGGCTGAAGGCCCCTGCCCGTTCTTTCCACTCAGGATCGTCGGCGAAGAAAGAGGCCAGATTCTTGAGGGCGCCGCCGCAGCTCGCGCAATCGGCGACCACGAGATCGTCCTCCTCGTAAAGCACGATGTTCCTTCTGGCAAGTTCCAGAAATTCGCCGCGCAGGCCATGGGCAAGGTGGGGCAACCCGCAGCAGGCGTTATCCCTTTTGATGACCTGGCTCGTGGTCTTTAGGATGGCGAGGGAATCGGCGGCGGCGGCGGGAAACATCATCCGCATACCGCAACCATAGAAATAGGCCACCTTCGTTGTCGCCCTGACCTCCAGGCCTGATGATGACGCCCGCTGCCCGAGGGCGGCCGGTCCGGCGAAGGCGGCAAGGAAATGCGTCCGGGTGTACTCTTCCGGCGCCATGCCGTGGGGAAAGACGCTGTTAAGGCCCAGTCGCCGCAGGAGCGAGAGGCCGGCGGCGGCCAGCTTCACGAGGCCGGGACTCTTGAGGAAGCCACCCACGGCCCGGTATTTCAGATTCGTCGCGCCAGTCTTGTCCAGGAGGAACTGGCGAAGGTCGATCATGGCCTCGTCGGTCTTGACCCTGCTCGGGCAGTTCTCGACGCAGGCCCGGCACAAGAGGCAGAAGTTGACTGCCGCGAGCGCCTCCCTTCCCGGCGCGATCCCGCCCCCGGCCAGGCCCTTGGCGATGGCGTTTTTGCCCCGGGCGCTCGACAATTCGACGTCTCTTGCCCCAAAGAGGGGGCAAACGGGCAGGCAGGCGCCACAGCGGTCGCACTGGCTGATCTTCTTTTTAACTCTTCGGATTAATTCCTCATCAGCGGTCTTGAGCATGAATCTCGTTTCCTCGCCAGATCTTGCCGGGGTTCAGTATCCCCTTGGGATCGAGCGCCTGCTTGATGGCCTTCATTGTTTTCAGACCGGTTTCGCCCAGGGCCTGCGCGATGTAGGGCCGCTTGGTGATGCCGATGCCGTGCTCACCGGAAAGGGTCCCGCCGAGGGCCAGGGCCGCCGCGAATATCTCGTCCACGGCCTGATGAACCTTTTTTGCCTCTTCGGGATTGCCGAGATCGCAAAGGATGGAGGGATGGAGGTTGCCATCGCCGGCATGACCGTAAACGGCGATGGCGAGTCCGTATTTCTCGGCAATGATCCCGATGCGGCGCACTACCTCGGGGAAGGCGTCCCGAGGGACCGAGATGTCCTCGCCGATCCGGTCAGGCGCAAGGGCGGCCACGGCGGAACTCAGTCCCCGCCGGATGGCCCACAGCCCGTCGGACTCCTCTGCCGATCCGGCGGCCTGAAATGAGGTTGCGCCGCAGTCCCTGGCATGGGTTTCAATCCGTTTCGTCTGCGTTGAGATATCCCCATCGTCTTCACCGTCGATCTCGATAATGAGGCAGGCCCCGGTGTTTTCCGCAAGGTCCGTGCGCTGGCGCCTGGCCACGGCCTCCAGGCAAAAGCGGTCCATGATCTCGGCAGCCGCCGGCAGGATTCCCGCCTGCAGCAACTGATAGACGGTGGCACAACCCTCATCCAGGGCGCCAAACATGATCTGCAGCGTCCCCCGCCTCTTGGGCATGGGAATGAGCCTGAGGAGCGCCCTGGTGATGATCCCCAGGGTCCCCTCCGAACCCGTGAAGAGGCCCTTGAGGTCGTAGCCGGTGACGTTCTTGATGGCCTTGCCGCCGGTCTGAAGAATCGCGCCATCGGCCAGAACGACTTCGAGGCCCATCACATAGTCGGAGGTCACGCCATACTTGACGGCCCGCATACCGCCCGCGTTTTCCGCCACGTTGCCGCCGATGGTGGAGAATTTCCAGCTCGCCGGGTCGGGCGGATAGAAGAGCCCCCGGGCGGCGCAATGGTTGTAGAGATCGAAGGTCCGAACGCCGGCCTCGGCGGTGACCATCATGTTTTTCTCGTCCAGCTCGACGATCTGCGTCATCCGGTCCAGGGCGAGGGAAATACCCCCTTGCAGCGGCACGCTGCCACCGGTGCGGCCGCTCGCCGCGCCCCGGGGCGTCACGGGAATTCCCTCTTCACAGGCCACGGCCATCACCCGCGACACCTCCTCCGTCGTCAGGGGCCGGACGACAAGCTCCGGATTGTTCGCCGGCAGCAGGGGCACGAAGGATGAGTCATAGGAGTAGACAAAGCGGTCCAACTCGGAATCAAGGACGTTTCCCTCTCCCACAATCCCGCGGATTTTCAATTTGATTTTATCTGCGATCATCCCAGTTCACCCCTCGCACCATCAGAATTTGGCCTCTTTACCCGTGCCCGGGCGTGAACCATACCCGATTTATGGGACGTTGAAAATAGAAAAACAGAAGGACACAGAGATAAAACTAGCATTGCGAGGGGCAACGGCATAAGAATGTAAGGATGGTAAGGAGTAAGAATGGGGTCATAAGAATGGGGTCACATAAGAATGTAAGAATGGGGTCAGGCTTGCTTAGTTGCTTCATAAGGATGGGTACTTCGCTGGGAAGGTGAAAGCACTCTTGGGCTACAGAGCCAGAGGGAGAGAAGTCATAGAAGGCGGTGAAGGGTATCAGGTCCGGGAGGGACCAGCTTTGTATAACGCTCTTTTCGTGGCGGAAAAAGAGGATATAGGCCACAAAAACACCTATCTTTGGAGCATAAAACCTTAAATCTCAGCCACATGGCATGGCCCGACCCCCACAGACCACAGACACAGACCACAGAACCACAGCACCCACATAAAACCTTAATAATCAGCCACATGGCATGGCCCGACCCCCACAGACCACAGAACCACAGACATAACAACCGGACAGATTGTGTGCTACAAAACCGGACAGTTCATGTGCTTCTAACAAAAAAACAAAACAAGCTTGCACATCATTCTTGAGTGTGGCATCATGATCATAGAGGGTAATTTATGAGAATAGAAATTGAGAGAGAAGAAGATGGTCGCTGGATTGCTGAAATCCCAGAGATTCCCGGTGTGATGGCTTACGGGGACACCCGTAAACGAGCCATTTCAAAAGCAGAAGCATTAGCCTTGCGAGTTATGGCTGACCGACTGGAACACGAGGAAGATATTCCAGAGCTTAAGGAAGTATTCGCGGTCTCCGCATGAGCCGATGGCCGTCAACAAAAGCCCAACGAGTCCTCACTGCCTTGCTTCGCATCGGCTGGATTATCAAGCGGCAGCACGGCACGTCCCATCGTGTTCTTGCCCGCCCCGGTTGGCCTGATTACGTATTTGCATTCCATGATCGTGAAGATATAGGCTCAAAGATGTTGGCACGTATCGCCAAGCATACCGGTCTTACCACTGAAGATTCAATGTCATTGACTTAACGAATCGGTTTATAGCAGGGGTAGAAGCCCCTTT
>JASEHN010000364.1 GCA_030018715.1 Thermodesulfobacteriota bacterium
TCCTCCTCGGGCCGATGGAGTAAATCAAGGATCTATTTCTCCTTACTCAACCCTCTCCCCCGAAGCGGGGGAGAGGGCGAGGGTGAGGGGGCTTTGTTTTGATTGAAATGGAGTAAGTCATGAAAAAGAAAGTTGGAACCCTTCTCGATGAAGAAGTCATCCGGCATGCCAAGCGGCGGGCAGCAGAAGAAAGCAGGCCGCTGAGCGATGTAATTCAGGATGCTCTCGTCTCATATCTTAGCGATAAGGTCCCGGATCCCAAGAAAAGGGAAAAGGCCTATCAGTTCTTTTGCGAACGGCCCATCCGCATCAGCAAGGACCAGTTCAAACAGGTCCTGGAAGAGGATACATGGGACTCATGAATCTTGATGATATTCCTCTTGCCAGCCTTTGTGTTCTCGATACCAATGTCCTGCTGTATGCGGAACAGGCGATTTCCCATCAGGCCCAGAGGCTTTTGCGCCGTTGTTCGACCGGAGACCTGACCTGTATCCTGCCTCAGACGGCCTGGCAGGAGCTTACCCATCGATTGATGCTGGCCGAAGCCATGATGCTCGGGAGTGTGTCTGGACTGAACGCTGCCCGGAAATTAGCAAGACAGCCCGAGGTAATCAAAAAGCTTGGACTTTACAGGGACAAGATACAGTCGCTGGTAAGCCTCGGCCTCGGTTTCGAACCCTGTTTGCGGGAAGACTTCTTTGACGGCGCCTTTCATTTTCAGGAAAAATATGGCCTTCTAACAAATGATTCCGTGATCCTGTCGACCGCCGTGAGGATTGGAGCGGATATTCTAATTTCGGCCGATGCGGTTTTCCAACAAGTGAAGGAAATTTCCGTTGCCATGCCATCGGATGTTCATCTATGAATTCGGATCAATCCATCCGCCGCGCAATCGAAGTTGGCTTCCCCATTGTGGAGATCAACCGTCTTGCCGTGCCGGAGAGAAACTCCTTTAAACCCATTTACCAGATGCACAAATGGTTCGCCCGCCGGGCCTCCTGCGTTTTCCGGGCGATCCTCCTGGGAGCCATGAAGCCGGCGCACAAGGCAGACGGCGCCCCAACAGACCTGATGGAAGAATTCTACAAGGACCACACCCACGATCCGGATACCAAGGGGAAGACGATTCTCGATCCTTTCATGGGTGGCGGCACTACGGTGGTCGAAGCCCTCAGGCTGGGATGCAATGTAATCGGCATCGACCTCAATCCGGTGGCCTGGTTTATCGTCAAGACCGAGGTCGAACCGATTGACCTTAAAGAGCTTCAGGAAGCCTTCAAGAGGCTGGCCGAGCGGCCGGTGGAGTGGAACGGAGGAAAACCCCTCAAGGAAACCTTGCTGAATCTTTACAAAACTGAAGTCGAGCCAGGAATCGAAGCGAATGTGATTTATACCTTCTGGGTGAAACATGCGGTTTGCACGGACCCAAACTGTAAAAAAGAGGTTCCGCTTTTTGACGATTACATCATCGCCCATAAATCTCCATCGGTCCAATACCACCCGGATGTTACCTGCCCTAACTGCGGAAAGATCTACGACTGGGAAATCGAGGTTGGCTCTCTGATTGCCGACCCGGAAATGATGGTGAATGCCGCCCGGGGAAGCGCAGGAGAGGGGAGGCCGACTCAATACTGGAGCTATGGACCCAAATCCAATGGGAGGCAGGAATTGATCAATGTGGTCTGTCCCCATTGCTCCAGATCCGGCCAGCCCCGGCTGAAAGAAAAGAAGGTAAAAAGAAAAAGGGTACCCTTGACCGTGCTCTTATGCCCGGAGTGCGAAGCGGTTTGGCAGTGGAGGGGAGCCCTTCCCGAAGGAGAGGTCAAATGCCCTTCCTGCCAGCATGTTTATGATCCTAGGAAAGGGAATGTGCCTGCCAAAGGAAAGTTTCTCTGTAAGTGCGGGAATGTTGACAAGATCATCGAAAGCATAAGGCGCCTTCCCAAGGATCAGCGCCTTCCAGTCCGGCCTTATGCCATCCAGGCCTATCTCCCGACGAATTCAGACGATGAGGAAGGTGAACGAGATACCCCTCTACCCATAATCGGAAATCACAAAAATGCGGTACAGGCAAAGGCAGGAAACAGAAGCATTCCCAAAAATCTGTTCATTCCCAAAAACGGAAAATTCTTCAAGCGATTTACGCCAACAGACAAGGCAAATCTTCAAAAAGCGGAGGTGCTTTGGGGAAGCCATAAAGATAAACTTCCTTATCCCAAAATTAAGATACCGGTAGGGGAGAAAACCAAATCTGGCCTGATTGCCCATCACTATAATTTTTGGCACGAGATGTTTTTTCCGCGCCAGCTTCTGGCACTTTCGACATTGCTGAAGGGAATTATAGCTGAGCCAGAGGAAAAACTACAAGGGATGTTGTTGAGTGCATTTTTTAACCTCTTGAATAATATGAGTGAATTTTGCTCGTACATTTGGCAAAGAGATTGTATCCGCCAGATTTTTGCACGACACGACTTCCAACCGAAAACTACAATATGTGAAAATAGCGTATGGGGCTCATCTTTGGGAATGGGGACATTTTCTGCCTTATTTGATGCTATCCGACGAGGAAAAGAGTTTAACAATGATCCTTTTGATCTTCGATCTAATGAAAATAAAAAAAATATTTATTTTAGTTCAAAAGAAAAAATAATTGGTATCCCCGAAAATTGCTTCCTAAAGTGCGCAAGCTCCCAAGACCCAAGATTTGCTGAAAAAATAAATCTTATTATTACAGATCCACCCTATGTTGGAAATGTTAATTACGCTGAATTAGCTGACTTTTTCTATGTCTGGCTACGTCTTGTATTAAAAGATAGGGTTTCTTACTTTAATCCGGAATACACGCCTAAAGTTGAAGAAATCGTTGAGAACAGGACCCGAGGAAAAAGCAGGCAGGATTTTTTCGATGGTTTAAAGGCGTCCTTCGCTCGCATTCATGATTCGCTGCCGGATGATGGCCTATTGGTCTTTACTTTTCACCATACGGATGAAGAAGGCTTGGTCTGGGAAGGCCTCCTGCAATCTTTGTGCGATACGGGTTTTGAAATCGCCGCCGTTTATCCCATACATGGAGAATCTGAATCCTCCCTCCATTTGATGGATAAAGAAAACATATCCTACGACCTCATACATGTCTGCCGAAAGCGGCGGGTCGAACCGGAGACTCGTTCCTGGGCAGGGATTAGGCAGGAAGTAAGGAAAAAGGCCAGGATCGAGCTCAAGGCCATCGAAGAGGGACGATATGGCAATGAGCCCCTGAGCGCCAATGACGTGCGCCTCATCTGCATTGGTAAATGCCTGGAGCTTTACAGCCGTCATTACGGGAAAGTGGTGGATCATGAAGGAAACGAATTCAAGCTTCACGAGGCCCTTCAGGATATAGGGACAATTGTTGACCAGCTGGTGACCCGGGAAAGACCTCTCCCCCCCGAATTGGAAGAAGACGTGGACCCGATCTCCTATGCCTGGCTCAGGGTCCTTCTCGACACGAAAATGGAAATCAACGTCAACGAAATCAGCAAAGCCCTGAGAGCCATGCAAGTCAATGCGGAAGACCTCAAGAAAGCGGGCCTGATTATCAAGGGGAGGACCGGAAGGGGAAGGTATTTCAAGGTAAAACAGCCGGATGAGCGGCTGAACTCCATAAAGGAAAAACTCGAGCCGTCATTTACGCAGAAGAAGTCCCAGATGGCCTTATTCGATGAGATGAGCAGGCCCATCGTGCATAATGTCCCTCTCGTCGACCTGGTTCACCTCTTCATCGGCCTTTCCTGGTCCGGGGAATCCGTTGCCCCCTGGCTGGAAAGGTTTTCCCACATGCGGCCGAAATTGAGGGCCGCCCTGCGCTTCGCCCGCGAGCGAAGAAAGGACTGGAAAGAGTATATTGACAGGGTTTTGAACGTTATGGAAGGGGTGCCGCTATTTGAAACGAGTAAAGGGAGCGCTGTGGATGGTATTCAGCCCGACCATCGGTGAGAAAAATGGGAGAATAAATGGGAAACTATCTCCTAATTGAAGAACGGATGCTTCAGCCCTATCGTCCGAAAGGATTTCCGTCGAATCCTAAAAGGATAGGATTCCTGGATTTTCTGCGGGAG
>JASEHN010000365.1 GCA_030018715.1 Thermodesulfobacteriota bacterium
GACACATAAGTATCGCTATATTTAAATTGACAAAAAAGTGTTTCCCTGGTAATATGCGGGTTCATGGGGAACCGGCTATTCAAGTTGCCTCCTCTGGGAGCAGAAGAGCTCCTCGAGCTACAGAGATTAATGCGAGCCGAGAAAACTCCTGCTTCGGTTTTTCGCCGTTGCCGACTCATCTGGCAATCGGCTGCAGGCTATAACCTGAGAGAAGCCGCGAAGTTGGCCGGATTTCACTACACCAATGCACATTTTTGGGTCAGCCGGTTTCAAGAAGAAGGCTTGCCCAGACTGCTGGGAGGACACCGGACCGGACGGCCACCCATATATGACGCCAAAATAGAAACTTTCATTATCGAGGTGGCTACCTCCCGCCCTCCCGACCTTGGTTTGGGATTCACCACCTGGTCTCTGGCCAAACTGGAAGAATATGTCCGTTCGCAACCCGGGCTGGGAACCCTGAGTAGAGAAACTGTGCGAAGAATTCTCCTTCGTCACGGATTGAGATTTCTTACCGGTCAGACTTGGTGCAAGAGTACTGATCCGGAATTCGAGGTAAAAAAAACGAGATAATTCGCCTTTATCGAGAACCGCCGCCTGATGGCCCGGTCGTTTGCTTCGATGAGCTTGGCCCCTTGCAGACCATTCCCCGTGGGGGAAAAGTTGGGGCGTCTATCCGGCGCGGCGTTCCAGCAGATATAGTCGTCAACATGGAACACTGCAATTCTTCGCGGCATTTTGTCCCCGCACCGGGATGGCCGTTGGCCGGGGCGCTTCTCGGAAGACAAGCGAAGTCTGCCGAGATTTCCTGGATGAAATTGTTTTAACGGCCTGGCCCCATGGACGGATCGCCTGATTCTCGACAACCTGAGCGCACACAAAGCCGAACCCGTGAGGGAATGGGCAAAGGAACATTCGAATCGTATTCAATTCCACTGGTTGCCGACGAATAGTTCATGGCTCAACCTGATTGAGTCATATTTTGCCACCTTGGAACGGGTTGCTTTACACAATACAGACTACCGGTTTCCAGAAGAAATTGAAGCCGGTTTGCAGCGGGGCCTGGCATATTTGAATGCTCATCCAACCCCATATGTTTGGAAGAAAATATAGCGATATTTATGTGTCGAACCACTAGTGTCTGTCCCCGACTAAATTGTCCCCGATTAATTCCGATTAAACGAGATGTATCCAGACCTTTCCCAATTGAGGCCCAAACTCTTAGAGGCTGAGCTGAGATGATATATCACGCTCTCTCGAATCTCGTTTTAATAGCCCACCTTGCTTTTGTTCTTTTCGCAGTTTTGGGAGGGATTCTGGTCCTCAAGTGGAAGACTTTGGCATGGATACACGCGCCGGCCTTCCTGTGGGCTTCCCTGATCGAATTTGCTGGTTGGGTATGCCCACTCACCCCGCTTGAGAACTGGCTTCGAGAGAAAGGCGGGGTCCTCTCTTACCAAACCACCTTCATCGAGCACTATATCTTTCCCCTCCTTTACCCTACTAAAGCCTGTTAAGAAAAAACCATATTATGCAGTAATATTATTGAGTTATGCATGGAAAGCCTGTATAATTGAGATGGTCGCTAAACAATCTCGATACAGGAACTTTCCATGCAAGCAAAAGATATCAAACGACGCGTGATTAAGCGACTAAAGAGCAATTTCCCTCACTGGCGGCGATTGACCAAGAAGCAAAAGAAGGTTTTGGCCGGACAAGCCCTTGCCGACGTAATGGCCCAATATAACAAAGAACACGCGAAACATATTACGCTGCATGAGCTAACCAATATGCCGGATGCGCCGCCTGGCATCATACCATTGCATGAAATGGAAAAATTTATCGACAACCATAAATCTAATTTATTGCTTTTTACAAAACAATCGCATCACCGCTGCCTAATCGACCAAGATTTACGTCTTATTGATTCGCTGTTGGATGACCGGGCGCTCAACAGCCTCACAGCCCCGCCGAATTATACTCCGGCAATGCGGCAGGCATCGCCGGCGCAATTATTCCGAGCGGAACTTTTGAAGGCCTTGCGCTATGCCGAGATGAGTTGTCGCAAGTATTGCCGGTTGATGATCAACAAACTGGAAAATAAAACCGTCCGAGCCTTTTTACATTTGCCGCTGCATAAGAAAATTCGTATTCATCACAGTCAATTGAGTCAGCGGCGCACCGATCCGACCATCGCCCAAATGCTCAATCTGATGGTTTACGCCGCCCATCTTGCGCTCCAGAGGATCAAGCTCCCTCATCCTTTTCAAATCTGCGGGGTGGACTCCAGTGATCTGGCCAGCTCCTGCTGTCCGGTTCCCCTGGCCACCCTTGCCGTGGGGGATAAAAAGGTCCGCATCTACTCCGAGTTGGATGCCGATTGCGGCAAGCGCCGGAAAAAGAGGAATAAATCCGAATACTTTGTCGGCTGCCGTTTACATACCCTGGTCGTCCTTGATCCCCAAACTGGCCGCCATTATCCTTTGCTGTCTCTGGCTGCCCCCGCCAACCATCATGATAATCTTTTTCTCCCCCAGCTCGCGGCCTTTGCCAAGGCCATGGGGTTGGCCATCCAGGTGATCACGGCTGATGAGGCCTATGGGGACGCGGCCCAGAATAAGAAAATCAAGCAAGAGCACGGCGTGACGGTCATCACCACGGCCAGTCAAAAGGTCAAGACGCCGGAGCATGTCGATCCAAAGCGGCGTCAGGTCTTTTGCGACGATTATTGCGGGAGCCCGATGCGTTGTCTGGGGAGCGCTGAGTCGGGGCATGAGTTTGGTTGTGATGCTGCTCCGCATGAATGCTTTCGGGCGCCCCTCTGCCCCCAAGGCCGGGAAATACCCTTTGATTCCGGTCAGTTTGGGCAGATGCCGGATATCTTCAAGGAAGCCGACCAGATACGGCTGCTGCGTAAGCATATGGAAAGATCGTACAATCTTTTCAAACATCGCGCCGGTTTAGAGCGCCTGCGCCTCAAATCCCAGCGCAGCATTCTGGCCGCAGCAACCTGTGCCCAGCCGGCCGCCGTTTTGGTGGAGATTGCCGCACCCCGCCGCCAGGCCGGAAAGGAGAAGCGTCCGAAACAGTTGCCCCTGGCTGCTTGAGCAGTCCATCCCCTAATCGGCGTTGAGTTTCCGCCAGGTTGTCATGACCTTCTCTGGGAGAGCTATCTTCCGAGGCTAAAATCAAGAGGAGCTATCCTGACCAATAAAGCCATAACCCATTAATACCGGGGCCTCTCAGAGAAGAAAAATTGCAGCAACCGGCTGGATACCCATAAATGCCGCGAAAAACGATAACCCTGAACTTTGAACCTCAGTTCTGAAGATACTTTTTAACAAGCTTTTATAGTATCATCGGCCCTGCAGGGCTTAACTGCCGAGTTCGGGAGGGGATGTCAATAGACTTCTTCATGCTTGCCTATGGATATGAGGGCCACCTTCTCTTTATCAATAAATTTGACCACAACCCGGCAATCGTATCCTAAAATAAAAGCATGATGACCCTTCAATTTTCCTGAAAGTTTATGGGTGCCCAGGACAGGATGGTATGGGTTATTAACAAATAAGTCCAAAGCTTCTATAAACTTTTCCTCTATTTCCGGTTTTTTCTTGATGATCTTTTTAAACGCCCTGGCGAAGCTTTTTACCAGACCAGTTCAATCACTTGCCAAATCCTTGATTAAATCCTCCACCGTCCCGGTTTTAGCCAGGCCTTTTTTATAGGCCCGCATGGTTTCCCGGGAATCCCTTAAAATCCGCTCCCGTTTTCTTTCAATATGGCGCTGTTTAATGATAGTTAACAGCATTTCCTGCTCGTCCAGAGACAAGGAGGCGATCTCGTCCAAAATCTGGTCCAGTTGGGACTGGCTTGCTTCCATGGGCCTTTCTCCACCGGCAAACTTTAAAGCCATTTTAAACTTGCTAGGCCAATTTTGCAATTGAAAGAATAAAAAAGCCCGTCTCTGTCAAGAGACGGACTTGGGGCTAGGAAATTAATGGTGGCACAGGTTTTCAACCTGTGCACCGGCGGCGTCCTGCTTTCCCTTGGTGGCACAGGCTTCCAGCCTGTGTGCCCACATAG
>JASEHN010000366.1 GCA_030018715.1 Thermodesulfobacteriota bacterium
TGGACCAGGGGTTATTGCCGAAGAGTCTCTCGACCCCGCCGGTTGGGGCCAGGCGAGGCGAGGCGTTGGTGGCCGTGAAGCCGATCATGTCGTAGCCCAAGGCCATCATGGAGTAGTAGGCGCAGGCGCCCAGATGGTTGCTGTTCCTGACAGCCACATAGGAGACTCCGGCCCCTTTGGCTTTCCGGATGGCCATCTGCATTGCCCGGTGGCTGATCACCTGGCCGATGCCATCGTGTCCGTCCAGAAGGGCGGTGGCGATCGTCTCTTTCTCCGTCGTAAGGTTGACAGAGGGCTTCAGGCCACCTCCCTTCAGTTTGGCCACGTAGGCGGGCAAGCGGGTAACGCCGTGGGTGTCGACGCCCCGCAGGTTCGCCGTCACCAGGGTTCTGGCCATGATCTCGGCCTCCTCCTTGGGCACATCCAGTCTCTGAAGCACCTGGATGCAGAAGGTCTCGAGCTGATCGTGCCTTGCCATCACCTTTGGGCTTGGTGACATTTCTTTGACCATAGGGAACACCTCCTCTAATTTGCGCTCGTCAGGTAATAAGAATGTGCTTTATTTTCGAGACCTCGCGGCCATCTCCCACCGGCCCCTATATGGACAGATTCCCGTTCTCCAGCACTATCTTCCCGTCCAGCCAGACTGTGGGATTCAGGATGACGATGTCGATGTGCAGCCCGCACTGGATTGTGCCCCCCAGGGAGATGTTGTCTCCCATCGCCACGTGGAGGGTCCCCAGCTTCTTGGAGACCTCCCTAGCATTTGGAATAACCCGGCAGTCGGGGTTCATCCCCAAAGCGAATTGCGAAGCGAACCGCCGGGCGTTGGAATCGGACTTCTCGAACAGGTCCAACAACTGTTGGGCCTGCTTTCCCCCGTCCACGTTGACAATCCAGCCGTCCTTGATCTCCATCCGGAAAGGCTCGTCCACCTGCCCAATCTTGTCAATAATGTAAGGGTTCACGATGCAGCCCTGGGTGGTCCCCTCCAGGGGGGCTACCGTTGATTCCCCGTCGGGAAGTCCGGAGAACCTCCCCGGCTCGTCGGCAAAACCGGTCTGGGCTTTTCCTTTGCGCCCGCCCAACTGCATGGTTACATCACTGCCCTCGGCGGTAGTAAAGCGCACCTCGCGAGCCTGCTCCAGCAAGACGTCCATTGCCAAGGCGTTACGCCGCACTACCTCGTAGTCAGTGGTTACCCCGGGGCTTTCCAGGACCCCGTCCTGGAAGCCCCGGAGATTACAGCTTCGAGCCCCGGCACCCAGGGCCGCACTCACAGCCCGGCTGTGTACTATCGGCCATCTGGCGAGGTTGATGATGGCGCTGGAGCGAATGAAGGCGCCCGCCACAGGGTCAGGCAGTTCCTGCCCGCCGACGGTTTGTGCCACTATTATCAGCGACACCGGTTCTGCTCCGGCCATTAGCGCTACTTGGGAGATGGTTGCCGCAAAGGGGCCCGAGTCTTCCCCATCCCTGAGTATGCAGACGGTTTCACCGGGCCGAAGGGCCAGCACCTGTCCCACCACCTTCTGGGCTACCTGAACCATCCGTTCCTCGTCCATCATCTCTTCCTTTCTTGATCAATGATCAGGGTAACCCTTTTTTTATCGCAATTCAGACACTGGACTTCAGACTTTAGACTCCAGACTTCTCCAATAACGGGAATATGCTTATACGGTTGATACATAAAGCCATAAAGCAACCACTATAGGTTGTGGTATTGAAATTGGTTTATGTAACAACCGGATAGGCATAACGGGAATTCACTCTATTTCACTCTTTTGAAACTCTTTTGCATATACCAAGGGCAAGGGTGCCAATTCCTCTGCTTGCTACCAGGTTTTTATCTTTTTGAAATCTCTATCCATTTCCCATCTTCAGTCTAATGCCTGAGGTCTATAGTCTTACTGTCTGAATCACACTTTTTTTAAGTGATTATTCTTCTTTTTCCTCAATCATGGCTCTTTTCATTCTGACTGTTTTGAATGTTACCACGATCGTCATGACAGCGGCTATCGCTAAAAGCGTTCCTGAAATCGGGCGGGTGAAAAAGGTGGTAACATCTCCACGGGAGAGTGCCAGGGCACGATAAAGATTGAACTCCAGCATGGGTCCCAGTACCAGTGCGATGACCATAGGGCCTCCTGGAATATCATATTTCTTCATAAAATATCCAAACACGCCAAAAATCAGCATCACCCAAACATCGTACACATTATTTTTCAGCGAGTATGCCCCGATGATGCAGATCAGGAGAATACCTGGATAAAGGTAACGGTAAGGGATACGCAAGCCTAAAGCAAACAAAGGAGCCATGGGAAGGTTCATGAAGATCAGGATCATATTTCCTATAAACATGCTGGCAATAACCGCCCACACAAAATCAGGGTTGGTAATAAATAGCCTGGGGCCCGGTTTCAATCCATAAAGCATCAGGGCACCCAACATGACTGCTGTTGCTCCTGAGCCCGGAATCCCGAGGGCGAGCAGCGGCACCATGGCGCCGGAACTGGCCGCATTGTTGGCAGACTCCGGCCCGGCAACCCCTTCGATGGCGCCTTTACCGAAACGTTCGGGATTCTTGGCAGCGCTTTTTTCAATGCCGTAAGAGACAAACGAAGCAATCGTCGCGCCCGTGCCGGGCAAAGCGCCGATGAAAAATCCAACTGCCGTGCCTCTGATTATCGCCCATTTTGCTTGCAAAATGTCGGCAACCGTAGGCCATAAATCCCTAAACTTCACCTTAATCGGCACTACTTTCATGCGTTCTTCTGCGGAAACAAGAACCTCTCCGATGCCGAATAGACCCATGACCACTACAACGAATGAGACCCCATCCATCAGTTGCGGCACATCATATACGAACCGGGGCGCCCCCTGCACCACGTCGATACCAACTGTGCCGAGGGCCATCCCGATAACGCCGCTCATCAATGATTTTGCTATTGATTTGCCTCCCACAAAAACAATCGTCAGCATCCCTGTAACGATCAGGCTGAAGTATTCCGCCGGGCCAAACCGCAAGCCGAAAGCAGCCAGTGGGACACAGACAAAAATCAACCCAAATGTCCCGAGGATGCCGGCAGTAAAGGATCCGATCGCGGAAATCCCTAAAGCTACCCCGCCGCGCCCCTGACGCGCCATTGCGTAACCGTCAAAGGTGGTTACAACTGAAGCGCTCTCGCCCGGAACATTGATCAGGATGGATGTTGTAGATCCACCATACATGGCGCCGTAGTAGATCGCACAAATCATGATCATGGCTGGTGTAGGGTTCATCCCGAAAGTAAGGGGCAGCAGCATGGCAATGGTGGCCGAGGGACCCAGGCCGGGCAAGATTCCAACAAGGGTGCCGAAAAAACAGCCAATAACCGCCATCCCTAAATTAAACGGGGTCAGTACTGCCGAGAAACCCTGGATCAAGTTATGAAAAGCATCCATTTCCCCTCTCCCTCAAATCCCCAGCCAACCTTTGGGAAGATCAACTTCCAGCAAGTACCGGAAAACAAGGAAGATAAAGGCGCTGAACATGATGCCATAATATATGCTTTTGAGAATACCGACGCCCTCTAAAGCAAAAAGCAGGATCGATACGAAAAAGAATACGGTTAAAATAAATCCAAGGATGTTCATGAAAAGGGCAAAGCCGGCCATGATAAGCATGATAAGCCCGAGCCGTGAAAGCGATTTCCATCCGGGCAGGCGCGGTTCATTCCCTTCGCTCACTTTTTTCTTGTTGAACGTGCTTATGAATTTAAATATTGAAATCACTCCGAGGACGATCCCCAGCCAGAAGGGCAAAAAACCGGGGCCTGGTCCAAATTTGGATAAGTATTGGAATTTAAGCGATTCAAGGACGAGCCAGAGGCTGAGGCCCATACAGATTACAGAAAAAACTCTGTCTCCTTTTTTCATACCATCTTTCTCCTGACCGGGGATCAGAGAGGGGAGATATTCAAAGGTCTCGTTTTATGCTGCTGTGTTTACCCCGTTAGAAAGCCCCGCTTTTAAAAGCAGGGATGGGTTGTGTATCAGAATTTCAATACCTTTTAGAAAGGGCGGGGTTTAAAGCCC
>JASEHN010000367.1 GCA_030018715.1 Thermodesulfobacteriota bacterium
CAAACCGCGATAAGTAGGAAACTCACGCTAGCGCTATTTACCCCATTACCTTCCGGTGTAATTCCTTTAATATCCAAGAAACTTTAATTCTGGGAAATAGGATCGATAAAAACCTCTGTCTCGAGTGAGAAATCGGTCTGCTTTCATCATCGCATGCGCTCCTATGAGAAAGTCAGTGATGATTCTTTCCTTTTTCCCACCGGAACGCCTATACAGCTCCCATTTTTCTCCTGCCAGGAAAGCAATATCTAAATCTACCGAAGATACGGTAACATTGAGGGTTGCTAAAGTCCCATCCAATAAAGACCTTTTCTTAAATTGGGGAACGAGTTCAGCATAGACTATATCGCAGATGAGCAAAGCTCCTTCATTGTAAGCCAACTTCAGCAGTCTCCCCGATTCCTCAGCAAATTTTTTGTCTGGAAGGAAAATGTCCAATAATACATTCGTGTCTACAGCGGTAATCATCTGCCCCGAACCTCTTCAATATATTGATCCGTATCCGCTGGGCGTTTGAGCACTCCCCAAACCGAATCGACAGGATGTTTCCCGCGGCTTCGTTTTTGGATTAGAAGACCTTCTTTAATAGGGAGGAGGTCAATTTCGACATTTTTATAAAGCCCAAATCGGTCACGAAGAGTCTTCGGGATCGTAACCTGTCCGCGTTCAGAGATTTTCATATTTTTTTCCTCCGAAAATCTGATTGATTAAATCATACCCAGATCTCCCGACCTTGTCAACTTGTCAAGATAAACGTGGAAGGTGGGACATCCCTTAAATAATTCAGGTGCCATAGCTCAAGCTGGCATAAAGGATAAAAGGATGAAGCCGGTAAAAGAGATGGATGTAAAAACCGCCGAGTTTCAATGGAGAGTGCAGGAAATTGGGTATAGGGGTCAGGCATCGGTAATAAGGTATTTCTTCTTACCCCTTTTTATCTGCCCCCGATCCGCATAACTTCCCTTCAAGAAAAAAAGCTGAATCATGGACGGGAGGGTTGACAAGCCAAGCTTCATCAGGCTTTTTTACCACAAGCGACAAGCATCTCCAGGATTTCTGAAGGCAAGTAGGCTGGCACTGCCGATCCCTTGTAATGCTTCGCGTTTCTGGTAACAATGGCCCTTGCTCCTATGTGATGCGCAGCTTCCGATACCACTCCGTCTTCAAAATCATCGAATTTTCCCGCAAGAGCAGCCTCCAAGACCGGCCGATTGACCGGAGCGACCTCAAGAAGGGAAAGAAGTCTTTGAATGTATTTCCTGGCCTTGGCAGCCCCAACCGTCTTTGCTGCCAGATAGTGAAGAGTAGTCATCGTCGTTGCGCAAACATAGCCGGTAATATCTCCTTTTTCAACCCTGGAAAACACCAGGGTAGCGGCTTCTGCAAACGGTTCACGGTCAAGGAGTAAGTCCAAAATGACATCCGTGTCAAAAAGAACTATCATCGATACTTTTCCTCAAGATGGCGTCGATAATCATTGATATTTAGATCAGCCCCGCGCAAAGTGCCCCGGAGAGATTTCACCTTTGGAGTCATCTCGGAAGATCCTTTTTCCCCTGCTCTCGCCCCCAACACACCAAAGTAGCCGGCAACCAATTGGGACACCGATTTGCCGGATTTCCGGGCATAGGACTTAGCGCGACCGATGAGCTTTTCATCCAAACGCAAGGTTAATTTTGTTTCCATGCTAACCCTCCTACTTATGACGTATATTCATTTTTATAATTATACGTCAAAGAGATTCCCATGTCAATTTTTACTCCCCCTACCAGGAAAATCCTAACTTTCATCCTCAAGACTCTCCAGATCCTTTGCTAACTGTTTCGGTGTAACTTCCCTTCGTTTGGCCGTTTCCATCTCTTGCCAGATGGCCTGGCGATTTAGGACCCCGATATCCATTGCGTATTTGAGGATAGCTGCCCTAGCTGCTTCGTCGCGGCTGGGGAAAAGCCCTGCCTTAACCAAGTGGTCAAGAGCCTCTTGTTCCGCCTTTTCAAGATTGAGTTTTACTTTCTCCATCATTTCCCCCCCCTCTCTAAAATCATTAACCCGAAAACCATCCCCATATTTTGTAATATCTTACCGCGTTAAACAGAGATAGGCACTTATTTTGTGAGTGTAATAAAAGGCTTTGTAAAAGAGGGGCCGTTGATTCAAACACAACTTTATATTCATGATACGAGGCGCTCCGCGCAACTCGCCGTTCGGGCGCGCGCAGCGCGACCTAACGATAAAATTAACGGGCGGCTATTCGCCGTCCAGTTGAATGGCTTGTTAGATGCTTCTTCTGCTTCTCTATTATTTTTGATTTCAAAGGGTATTTTTCAGGATTTTCGAGATTATCAATTTCCAAGTCAACATCCAAATCAGGCCAGTAAAGATGATAGCCGTGAAGGAATTGAACGTTTTGTATGGAATTCAATGTCTGGCTTTTGAAATAAGGATAATCCTTATAGCTTAGAAAGTATTCCTTTTCTTTTACAAAAATCCAAATACCAAAAGGTGTTATATTTTCAACGCTTACTGAAATGCTTTTGCCATGCTTTAATGATTTCATTTTTATGCACCTCGACAATTTTTTGAATTTCGTTCAACTTTCTTGGATTTAACCCATGAGATATAGCTAATGATATTATGGGTTCCAGCCAAAACTTAGCCTCTCCGTCCTCGCATGTAACATGGATATGGATTCTATCCTCTTCATTTGAAAGAAAATAAAATCTATATCCCTTTTCCCGAAAAATTGAAGGACTCATATAGTCTTATTTTAACATCAAACGGTTGTGACAAGCTATCTGTTAAATAATTTTATGTCTTGTAATCAACAGATGCCCTAACCCCTTATTCTGTTTTGGTGGCAGCGCTTTTTTAATGGTAACGCGGTAGATTTATCGAGGGCCATGGTATATCACCACTATAGGGGGTGGTGGGGCCAAGATAATTCTCCACCCCTTGCCATGAAGAGAATGACAGCAAACGACACTCTATACTGTTCTTAGCCTTTTGGCCCTTTCGCCTAGCACCTTGAGCCTTGGGCTGTGCGCCTTGGCCCTTTTTATCTTAAAGACCAATAAGAGATGGGTCTTCCAGGAGGAAACTCATTTCAGGAATTTTTTATGGGTTGAGTCGGTTATAGTTTGTTTGGCGGGGAGTAAACCCTTTTCCCTCAACCGGAGACCTCATATTGCCGCAGGTTCTGGGAAATGATGGATCTTAATCCAGGATCCGGTCCCGATCCTCTTCGGTATAGGGGGAGGTCTCGATAGGCTCTCCGATGATAATATCAATCACCCCGGGCTTTATGCGCAGAGCTTTCTTGGGGAAAAGTTTATTGCTGCCGAGGATGGTGATCGGTACGATCGGCAGTCTGGCCTTAAGGGCAAAGACGACCCCACCCTTCTTGAAAGAGAGAAGTTTTCCGTCCCAATTGCGGGTTCCTTCGGCAAAGAAGTAGGGGCTGATACCGTCTTTAATTTCTTTGATGACCTTATTTATTTTGGCGATGGCCTTGGGGCTATCGCTGCGATCTATAAAAATTACGCTCGCCCGGCGCGCAGCCCAACCAAACAAAGGAATCTTCTCCAGGGACCTTTTGCCGATAAACCGCAAGGTGTGGGACAATCCCCAGGCAACCGCCAGCGGATCGAGATTACTGGAATGATTGGAGATAAATACATATGAGCGGTGCTTTACAATTTTTTCTAAACCCTGCACGCGCAGTCTCACCCGATTCGTCTTCATGATCATCCAAGCCCAAAAGCGCCCGACCATATAGGGGGCCCTACCCGTTTTACTGAAAAAGGCGCTCAGAATAATTATTGTGCCAAGAATTAGAGTGTAAAAAGACGTTGTTAATGCAGCCCACAAACCCATCAGAGCATTCTTCAAAACCATAGATTCCTTGCCTCCGTTTTCGATATGATAGACTTTTTAACCAAATTCTTCTATTGATCGGATTTTACGAGGATCGCTGTTAGGAAATATGGGCGGCCAAAAAACAATAGCAAAGCTAAAAATATTGGATATTTGTATGAATTTAGCTTTATGCAAACAATCATTTATTACTTCTTTTTT
>JASEHN010000368.1 GCA_030018715.1 Thermodesulfobacteriota bacterium
TCGCGAAAGCGGGGGCGGGAATGACGGTGTTTAGGACTTTTGCAAGAGCCTCATACACCTTCTTCTTCGGTTCTGCGAATTTTTTTGACAAAAAAATTAATTGAAGTATAATTTGTCTTAAATCTCCGAGCCTGCGCTCCTTAAATATTTAAGGGAAATATTGGGAAGCGGGCCAGGGCAGAGCTTAAAACACTCCTGCCTCCCGGACTTGGAAAGGAGATGCCTACGAACCCCAGCATAAGCTTAGCCAATATTCCATGGAATATTAGCCTTTCTTTTTCATCCACCCTAATTGGGCCTTGGCGCCAATTATTCCGGCAATGAGTACTTTAATCGACGCGCATAACCGCAAGATCAATTATCTGCGCATTTCCATCACCGACCGATGCAACCTGCGCTGCCAATACTGTATGCCCAAGGAGGGATTCTCCCAATTCGGCCACTCCGAAATTTTGAGGTATGAGGAAATCCTCAGGATAGCATCGCTGGCGGTAAAGAAAGGCATCAATAAGATCCGTGTTACCGGAGGCGAGCCCTTAGTCCGCAAGGATGCCGTCCAGCTTATCAACCATCTCTCCCTCCTCAGGGGCATTGAAGACTTATCCATGACCACCAACGGAATCCTTCTGGCGGATTGCGCCCCGGCCCTCTTTCAGGCTGGGATGAAGAGGGTGAATATCAGCATGGATTCCCTTGAACCGGAAAAATACCGGCGGATTACCCGCGGGGGCGACCTCTCCAGGGTATGGGCCGGGATCGAAGCCGCCCAATCCGCTGGAATTTTTCCCATCAAAATTAATGTCGTGGCCATCGCCGGGTTTAATGACACGGAGATTCTCCCTTTTGCCCGTTTGACCATGGAAAATCCCCTGCAAGTCCGTTTCATTGAATTCATGCCTGTCGGCGCCTTAAGTGAATGGCGCCCTGAACACTGCATATCTGCAGATGAGATCAAACGACGAATCGAAACTTCCCATCCCCTGGTTCCCGTAGATAACGGCAAAAATAGCCATGACGGACCAGCCCGGTTGTTCAAATTCCCCGGAGCTGCCGGGGAAATCGGGTTCATCAGTCCCATCAGCGACCACTTTTGTGGCTCCTGTAATCGTTTACGGCTGACAGCCGATGGCAAGTTAAAGACCTGCTTGTTCTCGGATGAAGAGGCCGACTTGAAATTCCTGCTGCGTTCCGGGAGGGATGACCAAGAATTGGATAGAAAAATTACCGAAGCCATCTCTCAAAAACCCCTCCGCCATGGCTTCCCGGGGGGAGTCATCAAAAGATGCCATCGTCCAATGGTGAAGATCGGGGGTTGATCTATCTCCTCAATAACGAAACCTAAAGACATAAGCCTGGCCATTTTTTCCGGCTTCCTTCTCATACTGGCTTTCCCCAAATTCAATCTGGAAATTCTGGCCTGGGTTGCCTTAATTCCCTTATTGTGGGCCATCAGGAAAAAAGCTCCTCCCCGGGCTGCTTTCCTGGGCTTTGTTACGGGCCTTGTTTTTTTTACGGGGCTCCTTTACTGGATTTACAACGTTCTTAAGGAGTATGGCCATCTGCCGGGTTGGATAAGCATCTTTCTCCTGATTTTACTTACCGCTTATCTGGCCCTTTATTTTTCTCTCTTCGCTTTCCTGCTGCGCTGGGTAGCCGGTAAAACCAATCTGCCGGAAACTCTTTTCGCCCCTCCCCTCTTTGTTTCTTTGGAATACCTCCGGGGCCTCATTTTTACCGGATTCCCCTGGGAGCTTCTGGGCTATTCCCAATTCCTCACTCTTCCCCTGGTGCAGATTTCTGACATTACCGGAGTCTACGGAGTCTCTTTTATCATTGTCCTGGCTAACGCCTCCCTTTATCGGTTGGCCATAACTTTACCCCATCGCGGCTGGATACCGGCGCTGAAAGAAGTTCTGGCCTCAGGAATCATCATCGCCCTGTGCGGAGCCTACGGCGTGTGGAAACTCTCGGCCCTTGAAACCAAGGCCAGGATGGAAACTACCTTTCGGGTTGCCTTAATTCAGGGAAACATCCGCCAGGACGTCAAATGGGAACCCCGTTACCAGGAAGAAACCCTGAAGATTTATTCGGATTTAACCCTAAGAGTGAAGGATCAACGCCCTGATTTAATCGTCTGGCCCGAGACAGCCACCCCCTTTTTCTTCCAGAGCGCCTACCCTTTTCAAACCCGCATCCTGGAACTTGCCCATCAGGTGAATGCGCCCCTCCTCTTCGGCGCGCCGGCTTTTGAGCGCCAGGGCCGGAAGGCCGATTATTTTAACAGCGCCTTCTTAATCTCTCCCGAGAAAAAAATCCTGGGCCGCTATGATAAAATTCATCTCGTTCCTTTCGGGGAATATGCTCCCCTCTCCGGCTTTCTCGGATTTACCAGGGACATCATCGGAGCCATCGGCGATTTCACCCCGGGGAAAGGAGTGGTTAATCTTTCTTTACCCTGGGGAAATTTTGGCGTTCTCATCTGTTACGAAGCCATCTTCCCCGATCTCACCCGCCAATTCGTTGAGCAGGGCGCCCAATTCCTGGTGAATATCACCAACGATGCCTGGTTCGGTAGAACCTCTGCTCCTTACCAGCACCTTTCTATGGTCACATTACGCGCTGTTGAAAATCGTGTTTCCATAGTTAGAGCAGCCAATACGGGGGTTTCTGCCCTGATCGACACAAGCGGCCGGATAGTTCAATCCACTGATCTCTTTACAAGGGAAACGCTTTCGGGTAAAATACATTTAAATAAATCGCCAACTTTTTATACGAAGTGGGGAGACGTTTTTTCATATTTGTGCCTGGGAGTTACTTTTTTACTTTTGATATCTCTGTTTTTTAGAAGGGGTTAACGTGTGGAACGAAGTGCTGGAAAAGATTTCTTTACTGGAAGAAAAAATTCAGGCCCTCCGAGGTCATCTTTGACTTAGATTCGAAAATTGCCCGCCTTAAGCAAATCGAACAAGAGACCCTCAAGCCCGACTTCTGGAACGATAACGAAAATGCCCAAAAAATCCTCAAGGAGAGGACGTCCCTCAAAACGCCTGTTGATTTTTGGGAAAAGCTGAACTCGGAAATGGAAGAGGGCAAGGGTTACTTTGAATTAGCCCGGGAAGAAAAAGACGAAGAGACCCTGCGGGAAGTTTACGCCAGAATTACCCGGATGGAAAAGGACATCCAGGCCGCAGAGTTCAAACATATGCTCGGAGGAGAAAACGACCCCAACAATGCCATTGTTTCCATCCACTCCGGGGCCGGGGGCACGGAAGCCCAGGACTGGTCGGAGATGCTTCTGCGCATGTACCTGCGCTGGGCCGAGCGTAAAGGGTTTCAGTGCGAAATCATCGACTACCTTCCGGGAGAAGAAGCCGGGGTGAAAAGCGTCACCCTCACGGTCAATGGCGAGTATGCCTACGGGTATCTTAAAGCCGAGTCGGGAATTCACCGTCTGGTGCGCATATCCCCCTTTGACGCGGGAAAACGCCGCCACACTTCATTCTCTTCGGTCTTTGTCTATCCGGAAGTCAAGGAAGATATCGTCGTGGATATTAATGAAGATGACCTGCGCATAGACACTTACCGCTCCAGCGGAGCCGGCGGCCAGCATGTCAACAAGACCGATTCGGCAGTTCGCCTAACCCACCTGCCCACAGGTATCGTTGTTCAATGCCAAAATGAGCGCTCCCAGCACAAAAACAAGGCCATGGCCATGAAGGTGCTGAAAGCCCGCCTTTATGAGTTGAAAAGAAAAGAGCAGGATGAGAAGATGGAACAATTCCACAGCACGAAAAAGGACATCGCCTGGGGGAGCCAAATTCGCTCGTACACCCTCCAACCTTATCGGCTGGTCAAGGATCACCGGACCAATTTGGAAGTGGGGAATGTGGACGTGGTATTGGACGGCGACCTGGACCAGTTTATCGAAGCCTATCTGATGCAAAAGACGGCCTGAAAAAAAATTTGGACGCAGATTAACGCAGATTAACAGGATCGGAATAAAAAGAATTAATATATGAGCTTCTGGCAAAAATCCGTAATTTACCCTTCGACAGGCTCAGGGTGAACGGG
>JASEHN010000369.1 GCA_030018715.1 Thermodesulfobacteriota bacterium
TCCTTCCTTGCTCTGTAACCATATTCTCCATCAAGGCCCAGCCCACCCCCTGGGCAACGCCTCCATGAATTTGCCCTTCCGTGGTCTGGGGGTTGATCGCCCGACCAACGTCATGGGCCGCCACATAATTCAATAAATGAACCTGCCCGGTTTCTGTATCCACCTCCACCTCGGCAATCTGGCAGGCGAAGGGATAGGCCGGGGAAATATTTCCATACTTGGTTACGGGGTCGGGCAAAACCGTGTCGGGAACCCAGAATCCCGTGCCGATGATCGGGGCGCCTCCCCGCTTGTAAAGGCTGTTTTCAGCCACCTTCAGGAAAGGAATGTTTTTATCGGGAGATCCGCTAACGTAGATCTTGCCTTCCCTGGCTTCCAGGTCAGAGGGGTTGGCCTCGAGCATTTCGGCTGCCAGTTCAAAGACTTGCCGTTTGGCATCGGCCGCCGCCGCCTTCACTCCGTTTCCTCCGAAGACCGTCCCTCGGGTGGCGAAACTGCCCAGGCCGAAAGGGCTTACATCCGTATCCACCCGGGCCACTTCAATCTGCTCCAGGGAAACCCCCAACTCCTCGGCCACAATCTGAGCAAAGACGGTGTTCTGTCCCTGGCCCATGTCCGATTCGCCGTGATAAACCAGTACCTTTCCTTCCCGGCCGATGCGCACGATCCCGGCCCCGCCGTCGAACTCCCTGGCAAAAGCCCGGTTGCCGGAAACATGGTTACAGCAGGCCATGCCGATGCCCCGGGCGAACTGCTTTTGCCTTCGTTTCTCCTTCCACCCAGATGCTTCCGTGGCTCGGCGCACGCACTCGCTCAGACCGGAAGATCCGATCTTCCATCCGTGAATGGAAGTCTCCCCTGTTTGGATCCCGTTTTTGATGCGCAACTCGGCTGGGTCTATGGATAAAGTCTCGGCGATCATGTCAAGCGAACTTTCCACGGCAAAGGCCATCTGGGCATTGCCGAAACCTCTAAAGGCGCTCGTGGGAACAGTATTGGTGTAGGCGGTTACCCCTTTGGTGCGCAGATTTTTGAAATGATACAGGGAATCGATCCGGTAGCAAGCTGTGGCCACGATAACCATGGAATAGACCGCCCGGGCTCCGGCAGCCCCCACGACTTTCACTTCCTTGCCCGTCAGGGTGCCGTCTTTTTTCGCTCCGATGGTCAGGTTAATGGCCATGGGCACCCGCGGGTTTCCAGCCATGAAGTCTTCTTCCCTGGGGTTTACCATGCGCACCGGCTTTCCGGTTTTCTGAGCAAGGACTGCCGCCACGAGATGAAGGTTTGTTTCCATTTTGGCGCCGAAGGCCCCGCCATAGTAAGGCACAACTACGCGCACCTTCTCCAGCGGCAATCCAAGGGCTTTGGCGTATGGGATGCGGGTCATGGAAGGGATCTGTGTGGCCATGTAAAAAGTAAGTTTTCCGGAAAGGTCCGGCTGAACTACGCAGGCCATAGGCTCCAGGTAAGCCTGATAGACTTGATTTGTATAATAGCGGTTGGTATAGACAACGTCGCTTTCCTTAAAGGCCTGATCCACATCGCCCTTGACCAGATCGAATTCAGAGACGATGTTCTTCTCTTTATTGTGGATTAGAGGGGCTCCGGGTTGCATGGCTTCCAGAGGGTCGAAGACCGCCGGCAGTGGCTCGTATTCAACCTCGATCAGGGATAAGGCCTCTTCCGCCGTATCCTCATCCACCGCAGCCACGCCGGCCACCTCGTCGCCGACAAACCGTACTTTATCCACAGCCATGATCATCCAGTCATCTGTCCGGGGTCCGAAAGGAATCTTAGGCGTATCTTCCGCAGTCACCACGGCCTTGACCCCCGGAAGGCGCCTGGCCCTGGAGGTGTCGATGCGCAGCAGGCGGGCATGAGGGTGGGGGCTGCGCAGAATTCGGCCCTGGAGCATGCCGGGCAGCCTGATGTCGGAGACAAACTCTGCTGCTCCGGAAACGCGCTCCCGGGCATCGACCTGCGGAACCGGATGCCCTACGACCAGATATTTATCCATATTAAACCTCGGTAAATAAGGCGAAATGCAAAGACCTAAGAGTTGATGACCTCGTAAAAAGTCTGAAAGCCCCTTTCCCCGTCATTCCGGCGAAAGCCGGAATCCAGTAAATCCAAGCAGTTCTGGACTCCTGCTTTCGCAGGAGTGACAGTTTTACGACTTTTTACGAGACCATCAAGAGTTAAAAGTAAAGAATTAAAAATATCAAACCTTTTTGCCCTTAGCTCTATTCTCTTTGCTCTATACTACTAACGTTCAATTTCTGAAAATTTTATTAAGAATTTTTTAATTTTATCTATGTTTATCTGTGGTTATCTGTGTCCTAAATTGTCTTTTTAAATATCTTTCTTTATATCTCTGTGGCTAAAGTTTTTTTGGTTGCGGCTCTGCCGCGCTATGCCCTATGCCCTCAAGGAAAGTACGGCCTCCACGATTTTTTGGTACCCTGTGCAGCGGCAGAAATTCCCGGTCAAAGCTTCGCGGACTTCAACCTCTTGCGGAGTGGGATTTTTATCCAGCAAGGCCTTCACGGACAAAACCATCCCCGGCGTGCAAAAGCCGCACTGAACAGCCCCGTAGTTGATGAAGGCTTCCTGAATCGGATGGAGGGTGCCGCCTCTGGACAACCCTTCAATGGTAATTATGGATTTTCCGCCGGCCTGCAAGGCCAGCACCAGGCAGGAATTCACCGGCTCACCGTCAAGAAGCACAGTACAGGCCCCACATTCGCCGTTGCCGCATCCCTGCTTGGTTCCCATCAACCCTAAATCATCCCGGATGACATCCAGGAGAGTCCGATTCGCCGGTATCTCCAGTTCATAAACCTCACCGTTTACCTTCAGAGTCAATGGATATTTCATGAGCTAAGTCTCCTGCTAAATCCCCCCCACTCCGCTCTCTCCTACTTAATGTGAAAATGGTTCGGAAATTACAATCCAGGCTCAAATACCCGTGGGCGGTATGGGAAGGCCCAGGGATTTCTTGATAGCTCTCTCCGCAAGAACTTTGACCATCTCCCTGCGGTACTCAGCGGTTGCCCGGATGTCCGAGATCGGGCGGAACTCTTTTTGGGCTACCTCCCCGGCCTCCCTGATCAAGCTTTCTTTTAGTTCCTTCCCCTCCAGGAACTTCTCCGTCTCTTTAGCCCTCATGGGCACAGGGGAGACTGCACCCAGAGCTACCCGCGCCCTTTGACAAATTCCCGATCCGGAATCCATGGTAAGCAGAACAGCGACGCTGACCAGGGCCAGGTCCAGGCTCTTGCGCCGGCCTAATTTTAAATAGGCCCCCAGGCTGTTGGCCGGAACTTCCAGGAGGAAAATCTCCTTAAGAATTTCATCTTTTTCCATAACCGTCATTCCCGGGCCGGCGAAAAAAGAGTCCAGAAGAATGCGCCGTTCCCCCCTCTGGCTGACCAGGATGGCCTCGGCCTCCAGAACAAGAAGAGCTGGAGCAGTATCCGCTGCCGGAGAAGCATTGCATAAATTCCCCCCGATGGTACCCAGGTTGCGGATCTGCGGGGAGCCTACTTTATGGGCGGCATCTGCCAAAATTCTCCATCCTTCTTTTACCTCCGGCGCGCTTTCCAAAACCGCATGTTTGGTCAATGCCCCCACCCTGAGCCCCTTCCCATTTTTCTCCACCCCGGACAATTCGGGAACATTGAGCAGGTTGACCACTTTCTCTGGAGTGATCAATTTATCTTTCATCTGGACGAGGAGATCTGTGCCTCCGGCAATGACTTTGAGCTTCTCCCCATCCTTCCGCATCAATTGTAAAACATCCTTCAGGGAGTCGGGACTGATAAATTCAAATTTTTTCAGGCGCATCGTACATACCTCAAAACGTTAAATTAGCCACAGAGGGCATAGAGACCACAGAGTTCTTAAAGCCCTGCTTAAGAAAAAGTAAAGGATAAGTGTCAGGCGCCTAAATTAATCCGCCTAAGGCGGACTAAAATTGAAAAAAGGAATTTCCTATACAATCAAGCTATGATGATCTCGTAAAAAGTCAAAATTGGGATGGCAAAGTAAAAAGCTCCATATG
>JASEHN010000370.1 GCA_030018715.1 Thermodesulfobacteriota bacterium
GAATCTGTCTGGCGGGGGCTAAAACTTCTCATGAAGCAGGGAAGGAGGGATGGGGAAATCGAGTTAAGAATCGTCCCCGTCTCGCTTAACACCCTTGAAGAAACCCTGGATCATTTGTGGCCGGGATTGATTCAGGACCTCCCCTCCCTGATCATTCTCGACCTTCCTTTCGATAATTCCCCAAGAAGCCTTGAACTTCTCGAAAAAATCGCCCTGTTTGCCGAAACCCTTCTGGTCCCGGCGGTTTGCTGGATTACTCCCAAATTTTTTTATCTCGACACCTGGCCAGATTTGCCCAAGCTCCCCTTTCTGCCTCATTATCTGGAAGAACCTGTTTTCGCCAAGTGGCGTCATTTAAAAGAATCTTCTTCTGCCAGATGGATGGCTTTAACCTGCAACAGGTTTTTAGTCCGTTTCCCTTACGGGACCGATAACAAGCCTGGTTTGATTCAATTCGAGGAAGCGGAAAAGCTTTGGATTAGTCCGGTCTGGGCCGTAGGAAGCCTCATCGTCCAGAGTTTCGCCAGGAACGGCTGGCCCACCCGATTCACCGATTGGCAGAATATAAAGCTGGAAAATCTGGCTTTGAGCCAAGGAGAGGGCAATAAGCACTTATCTACAGAAGCCCTTTTCGCTGATGACAGAATTGAGCAATTTATTAAAGGAGGATTTATCCCGCTTATTGCGCCTCCCAACAAAGATAACGCCTTCTTGCCCGTTGAAACCACCGTAGCCGGCAGCCCCTTGAGCCATCAGCTCTTTCTTGCCCGCATCACCCAATTCCTTTTCTGGTGTAAGGATAATTGGGAGCAGGATCTTGAACCTAATATCCTGGAAAAAAGACTAAAAGAAGCCTTCTCTTTATTCTGGGAAAGAACCGGCCACCAGAGGCCCCAGGTCCTGGAGATTTCGGTCAGCAAGCCCAACCCCGCAAAACCGGCCAGCGTCAGGATTGCCGTTGAACCTTCCCGTCAAATCCTGCTTTCAGGGAAAAAGGTAGAGCTGGAGATGAATTGGTGAGTTAGCGTTATAGTGGGTTTCACTTTATCGTGGTCCGTGGGCCAGGACGATGAGCGCGGGCAGCATCGGCCGGGAAAAGACCTTGCTCAAAGCCTCCAGCTTAGTTTCCGTAAAATGAGGCGGGGTGAACTTTCCCGCCCCATCCATGGAAGAACCACCGCCTCATGATGCCAAGCGAAGCGCCCTGGCCCACGGACCTGGGAAGAGCATGGAATGTTATAACGCCTTCTTAGGCAAGTTGGTAATAGGAGGCTGCTGCCGCTAACGGAGGAGATTTTTCAAAGCGCCCTTGAGGTTATCGGGGATTTTTTCCACGGCTTCTGACTCAATAATTTCCTGAAACGCCGCTATACCGGAGAGCTGGGTGATTTGAAAGATGAAATCGTCCAGCGGCAGAAAAGTCTCCAGTGGGGCATTGATCACAACAACAGGAAGGCCACCCAGGTCGCCGAGCTCCCTCATTTCCACCTGATAACGCAAGTCTTCAAACAATTGCTTCAAATCGGGAAATTGTTTCATATAAACCACCGGGAGGAGGTGATTTATAACGGCTTGCCTCATATCGTCGGGCTGGCGTGGTTCCGCGCCGGAGACCATGGCCTTCAAGCGGTTCAAGGGACAGTCGCTCTGATAGGCAAGAATCCAGCGCGTGGGTGAAGTGATGCTGACAGGCTTATCTTCCGAGCCCGTAAAATAAAGAGGGTACAGGAACGGGGTTGCGTCCAGTTGGGTGGAAATTGGCGGCAAAGGCGGCTGAAGCTTCCTGGGTAAAGAAAATGGTTTTTCGCAAACCGCCGCATACCGTTCCTGTAGTTCGGCAAAGGCCTTATCCGAACCGGGGACATCCTCCATCACGGCGCTTTTCACATAAGCACCAAGGAGCTTTCGGGGCGTAAGGAGCGGTTTCAAAATATCAAGGTGCCAGGTGAGGCGCTTGTTCAAAAAATTGGCGATCTTCTCCGTGACCTGGCGAAGCTTAAAGAATTCCTGGTTATCGAGGTTCTTGCGCGTTATGTCTTCTAACATTGTTCCCGCCCCCACGCTTCATCCGGCTTAAGTTCATTGTAAAAGAAATTCCCTTTTTCAACTCAACTTTGATGATCTCGTAAAAAGTCCCTTTTCATCCATTTTCGTCATTCCCGCGAAAGCGGGAATCCAGTTAATTCAACCAGTTCTGTCCGCCTGAGGCGGACTGCTTTCGCAGGAGTGACGACTTTTCTGACTTTTTACGAGTTCATCAACGTTCAATTTCTGAAAATTTTATTAAGAATATTTTAATTTTATCTGTGGTTATCTGTGTCCTAAATTTTCTTTTTTAAGATCCTTTCTTTATATCTCTGCGATCTCTGCGTCCTCTGCGGTGAATAAATTTTGGTTGCGGCTCTGCCGCGCTGTGTCCTCTGTGGCTAATTTATTGCCTAAATTCGCCTTTTCCTTATCACAGTCGCAAAAAGCTGTCAATCACTTAAGTTCCACCACATAGACTTCACCGGCATCTTCACGGGCATAAGACCCAAAGAGAATGGATTCAGGAAATCCCATTACTTTAACAAAATAAGAACTCTGGGGGTCAAGTTGATTTTGAACGGCCCAGGCCGTGTGTTCTTTCTCCCTTAGGGTCAACTTCAATCCCTTTAACGGATAATTCAGGACCGATTGGCCGGGAAGATTTCCTTTCGGACCTACGGCATGGAAAGAAATTTCAGCGCCGGTGACTCCGAACAAGGCGCCGGGCCAGGTTGCCTTCCCCGGGCCCACTTCAAACCATTGCCCGATCTGAGGCATTCCGTAGATATCCAGACGGTATTCGGAAACGACTGGTTTAACTGGAGCATGGACCTTGGATACCAGCTTGGCCGCCATGACCGGATCGGTTAGAGATAGAAGATCAGCGCCCTTCAGAGGAGTAGGGAGGGTGGCCGAAGATATAGGGTCTCCCAGGGTAAGGATGACCAGGGGAAAGGAAAGCCCTTTTTTAGCCTGGAGAGTGATGGTCAGGAGGGCCAGCCCATATCGTACGGAAGGGTTGAGCAGATTTTCCTTGGAGGCCAAAATGAGCCAAAGGGCAACATCCGGTTTGAGCAATTCTTCCCTGACGTTCATCCAGGCCATTTTTTCCAGATTGTCCTCCCAAAAATGCCCCTTGACCTCCAGCCCATAGGTTTTCAATTGAGAAAATACTTTCTTAACCTGATCTTCAGAAGAAACCAGCGAGGTCATCCAGATTGTTTTCATGGCTTCATCCTTTCTTCCTACCATCAAGATGAATTCTTTGGCTTAAGCTTCCTACTTTTCGCGGAACGCCCCCAGAGGGGTATATAACTTTACTGCCAAGGAACCTTAGCCATCAATTGAATTCTACCTGATGGTAATCTTCTTGACCTCCAACGCGGTAAGGTCGCTTATGGCTAAGCAACCCCGCCATACCTGATAAAAGCGTTTCTCATCCGGGAGCAGGCAGAGAGTATCTAAATGGAGGGTTACTTCTTCAACCCCGGAAGTCCTGTCGTCGTTTTCCGGCTGCTCAAATAATCTGGTAACCGTGCAGGTTAGTAAAATCCCGGGAAGTTGAAAGCGCAGGGTTCCTTCGGGGGTGAGATTCACGAGCTCCACTTCTTCATTGCCTTTCAAATAACCAGCAACCTGCAGGTCGGGAGGGGCGGCATTGTAAAAGTCGAAACGAAAGTCTTCCGGTGGCGCCGGGGAGCGAGTTTGTCTCCACTTGTCATCATAGGTCCCTAAATAGGCAGCCCGTGGCATCCAGGCCCTGCCGTAAAAACCGAAGCCAACGGGCTGGGGGTGATCTTTATAGGATTTGATCAGATGGAAGGGATCTTCCAGGTTCGGCAAAAGAGTCCGATCAGGGACTTTCTTGGAAGTCTTGGCTATAAATCCTCGACCCACTAAATTCTCCCGGCAATAATCGCCCCCTTCCTTATCAATGCCCCCAAAGGCCCGTTCGTAGGTAAGGTCCATGACTTTGAAAGGCTGAGGAGTGGAAACACGCTCTGGGAACAGAGAGCCGGAGCAATCCCAGAAACG
>JASEHN010000371.1 GCA_030018715.1 Thermodesulfobacteriota bacterium
CTTCCGGCGCGTTCCGGCCTGGCCCCCGAACCCAAACAAATGCATTGCCGCCATTTTTTCAAAATTCTAAACTGATACCAGCGGCCTTTTTATTTTTCCTCAACCCCTCCAGAATCTTCTCCGGAGTGATGGGAAGATCCTTGATCCTAACTCCCACGGCGGCATATATGGCGTTGGCGATGGCTGCGGCAGTGGGGGCGAGTGCCGGCTCTCCCAATCCTTTGGCTCCGTATGGCCCATTCGCATGGGGCTCTTCCACGATGAGGGGAATCATCTCCGGAGCATCCAGGGCCGAGGGGATTTTATATTCGGCAAAGTTGGGATTTTTGACCTTACCTTTTTCCAGCTCCATTTCTTCATATAAAGCGGTCCCCACTCCCATCACCAAAGCCCCTTGAATCTGTCCTTCAATGGCCACGGGATGAATGGATTTTCCCAAATCATGAGCAGAAGCGATCCGCAAGACCTTTACTCTTCCTGAACGGCGGTCCACCTCTACTTCCGCAGCCTGAGCCGCATAAAGCCAGAAAGCGCTGGGATTCTTACCCTGGCCGGTTTCCCGGTCCAGGGGAGTGGCATCCTCCACGCTGAAAGCCCCGCGGCCCAAAACCGGCTTGCCCCTCCCCCGGCCTTTTGCCCCCACATAAAAGGCTTCTCCTAAAGGCAGTTCGGCAATAGGAAGGCCTTTACCCGGAAAACCGCGGATAAAAACATTGCCGGCCTCAATCATCAGGTCTTTAGGGTCTGCTTCCAGAATTTCAGAGGCAATCTGCAAAAGCTGCTCCCGGGCGTCGGCGGCAGCCCGGCGCACGGCATTTCCCACGAAAAAAGTCGAACGGCTGGAGACCGAAGCCATGTCGTAGGGGGTGACATCCGTATCCGGACAGACCACCGCGATCTTTTCCACGGGAATGCCTAATTCTTCAGAGGCAATTTGCGCCAGGGCCGTTGTCGCTCCCTGCCCCATCTCTACAGCGCTGCACAAAAGCGTAACTGAGGCATCCTCGTTCAATTTTACAAAAGCAGCCGAAGAGGACGGCGTCACCGTGGATTTGTGCATGCAGGCAATTCCCTTGCCCCGGTTGGGTCCCGGATTCTGGCCCCAGCCGATCTTCATAGCGGCCTGCTGGATCGTTTCCTTCAGCCCCACGCTGTGGAGCGCCTGGCCGGTCGCCGAGATTGATCCTTCTTCCACGGAATTCTTCAGGCGCAACTCGATCGAATCAATCCCTAACTTTCCGGCCAGCACGTCCAGATGGGATTCAATGGCCCAGGTTATCTGGGGAACTCCAAACCCGCGAAATGCCCCCCCGATGGGATTATTTGTGTAAACGCAATAAGAATCGACGTGCACGTTGGGAACCTTGTAAGGTCCGGCTGCCGACAGGCCAGCGCTGCGGCAAACCCTGGGGCCGGCATCGGCATATGCTCCCGTGTCAAAAATGAGCTCCGTCTCCTGGGCCATCCAGGCGCCGTCTCGTTTCATGCCTGTCTTGCAGCGGATTATGGTTGGATGGCGCACAGGGGCCACCTGGAATTCCTCCTCCCGCGTGTAAACCAGTTTCACCGGCCGGCCTTTTGTCTTCAGGGCCAGGGCCACGCAGATGGGCTCGGCTTTCAGATAAGTTTTTCCGCCGAAGCCGCCGCCGATTGGAGGGACGATGACTCGCACTTTGTTAAGAGGAAGGCCCAGTCCATTGGCCAGGGCTTTACGATTGAAATAGGGCGTCTGGGTATTCGTCCAGATGAGTATCTTCCCGGAAGGATCTACCTGAGCGATGGAAGCGTGTGGTTCCAGATGGGCGTGCTGCACCATATGAGAGGTATAGGTGTCCTCCAGCACGATATATGATTCGCGGAAACCCCGCCCCACATCCCCTTTGCGCAGTTTGAAGTAATTGCAGATGTTAGTTCCCGCCACAGGAAAGATTCCCGGAGCTAATGGGTACTGAGCCAGATTTTCATGAATCAGGACATCCCTCACTTTCATCGCTTCCACCGGATCAAAGAGCCCGGGCAGCGGCTCGTATTCGACGCGGATCAGGGAGAGGGCCTCCTCGGCCGTATCCAGATCGGCGGCTGCCACCGCTGCCACCGCATCCCCTACGAAACGCACTTTATCCCGGGCCAAAAAATTCTGGTCCTGAATGGAAACTCCCAATAAACCGGGATAATCCTGTCCCGTCACTATAGCTGAAACCCCCGGCAGCGCTCTGGCTTTGGCTGCGTTTATTTGCAGGATCCGGGCATGAGGAAAGGGGCTGCGCAGCGCCTTGGCATGCAGCATTCCGGTCAGCTTCAAATCCACGGTGAAAATTGTCCTTCCAGCAACTTTCTCTTTGGCATCCAGCCTGACCGGGGATCGTCCGATAGACTCCATTTTATTTTCCTCGGCTTTCTTCATTTGGCTCTCCTCCAGGCTCGCTCCAGGGCTTCCTCCGTAAGGACGGAAACGAGCGTTTTCCGGTAATCAGCTCTGGACCTGGGAGCGGCTTCTTCGGCGGCGATCTCTCCGGCGATGCGGAAGTTTTCCCGGCTCAAGTTCTTTCCCTGGAGAAATGCTTCGGCCTTTCTGGCCCTGAAAGGAACAGGGGCTACAGAACTCAGCGCCAATAAGGCTCGGGAACAGGTTTCCCCCTGCGCATCAGCCTGCAACCATGCCCCTACCCCAACCAGGGTTTCATCGACAGCAGTCCGCTTGGGCATCCATACATAAGCTCCGCTTCCTTCTGGAATGGGGGAAACGGAAATCTCCACAATCAGTTCTTCTCCTTGCAGATGTGTGCAAAAAGGCCCCAAACAAAATTCGTCTAATCCCACCACCCTTTCCCCGCCCTTCTTCTTCAGTTTTAATTTGGCCTCCAAAGCCAGGAGGGCCGGGGGCATATCTGCAGAGGGAGAGGCATTGGCAATGTTTCCTCCCACTGTGGCCGCATTCCTGATCTGCGCGTCCCCCACCGCCAAAGCAGCCTCGCGCAGGAGGGCTAGCCGGCCGGTGAAGAATGGATTAGCGGCAATCCGGCTCAATGGAGTTAGAGAGCCAATGCGGATCGCTGAATCGATGGCCATGAAATTAAGCTCTTGAAGCTTATTCAGATTTATGATTGCTTCCGGCCTGATCTTTCCCTGTTTCATCTGGACGACCAGATCCGTCCCCCCAGCCAGGACCCTGGCTCTCTCCCCATATTGGTGGAGGAGATCCAGGGCCTCTTCCAGAGTTGAGGGCTCATGATAATGAAAAGGTTTCATCCTGCCTCCTGGAAATTGATTGCCATTTGCCCTATGCTCTTGGCTATTTGCTGCTCGCGGACAGAATGGCCTCTACAATCTTCTGGTATCCAGTGCACCGGCAGAGGTTTCCGGCGATGGCTTCTCTGA
This sequence comes from Thermodesulfobacteriota bacterium, assembly GCA_030018715.1. Lineage (GTDB taxonomy): Bacteria > Desulfobacterota > SM23-61 > SM23-61 > SM23-61 > JAHJQK01. The sequence goes on from JASEHN010000371.1 coordinate 3,379, forward strand.
CTTCCAGTTCCGTAGGCCGGGGATTCTCATCCAGGAGCCCCTTGGCCGAAAGCACCATTCCGGGCGTACAAAAGCCGCACTGGATGGCCCCATGATCGATGAAGGCTTGCTGGATCGGATGGAGAGTGCCGTCATCCCCTTCTATCCCTTCGATGGTCGTCACTTCCCGGCCGTCGGCTTGAACGGCGAGGGTAATGCAGGACTTGATGGGCCTCCCGTCGAGTAAAACCGTACATGTCCCGCATTCCCCTAAGCCACAGCCTTCTTTGGTCCCATTCAGTTCCAGGTCATCACGGATGAGTTCTAAAAGCGTGCGGCGGGGCTCAATCTCCACCTCATAGGCTGATCCGTTCACTCGCAAGTGAACCTTGACTTTCATAAACTCTCCCCCCAATAAAGCGCCCAAAGTGCGTTGTACCTTACCCCTTTCGCCTTGCGCCTTACCCCTCGCGCTTCTTAAGCGCCTGCAAGATCTTCTGCGGCGTTATGGGTAATGCGGTTATGCGAATTCCCAGCGCATCGTAAATGGCGTTGGCCACCGCGGCCGGCGCGGGGTTCAAAGCTGGCTCGCCTATGCCCTTGGCTCCGAAAGGGCCGTTGGGATCCACAGGCTCCACCAGAATGGACTTGATTGGCGGAAGGTCTAACGGGCCCGGGATCACGTAATCGCGAAAATTGGGGTTG
>JASEHN010000372.1 GCA_030018715.1 Thermodesulfobacteriota bacterium
GATAACTACCCGAACAATCTTCGACTTCTGTGCCCGAATTGCGATTCGCAACTCGAAACTCGTGGAGGCGCGAACAAGGGCCGCATAGAGAAGGCGGAGGGTGGATACGCTCAAGTTTCCCGCGGAGGAAAGAGGCACTACGTACTGCCAGCTGAGCCCGGTAGATACCAGGTCCGTGGCCAGGATTCGAGGCTCGCGGCTGGCGCAAACTCGTTACCAGAAAGTCGCCCAACACTTATAATGCCTCCCGTTGTCAATAGGAAAAAAAATCCAAGACGAAAAAGTAAGTGATTTTCGTTCTAATAGAGAAAGACTTTTTTGCCTGTTGGCAGCCGTTCCAACTTGGTTTCTGATTGGGTGCAAGAAGGCCGCTACACCGGATCGCCGATAAATCCGGCTCCCGGTGACCTCTACGTTAAGCCTAAAATAATAGCCTAAAATAATAATATTGACAAAAGGCACACAATGTCGTAATTGTATCTTATGAAAGTCTTTCAATGGGATAATGAGAAGAATGAATGGTTGAAGAAAAACAGAGGAGTCTGTTTTGAAGAAGTCGTTATCTTGATGGACCGGGAAGACTTACTCGAAATAGTTGATCACCCAAACCAAGGTAAGTATCCAGGGCAAAAAATTGCAACAGTCAGGATCGGTGATTATGCCTATCTCATTCCTTATGTGCAAGAACGCGAGGAGATATTCTTGAAAACCATCATCCCCAGTAGAAAGGCTACTAACAAATATGTGAGGAAAAAGAAATGAAAAAGATATTATTCGATAAGGAAGAAAAAGACATTTTAGAGTCATACGAACGTGGCGAATGGAGACCTATTAAGAATCCAAAGGCGGAAACTAAGAAACTTCGAGAGTATGCGAGGAATACACTGCAAAAAGACAAGAGGATAAATATTCGTATGTCATCAAAGGATTTGGATCAAGTGCAAGTTATTGCTGTCCAGGAAGGAATCCCTTACCAGACGATGATATCCAGTATTATTCATAAATATGTGTCTGGATATTTAATAGAGAAAAAGAGGGCTTAACACCTCGCTCAAGAGGGACGCGGCAAAAAGCCGCCGCGCTCCTTAGCTTTCTCGTTGAAAAAAGATGGAGGAGAAGGGGAGGATGGGAGGATTGGGTGTTTAGGATTTAAAGCTTAGGACAATAGACCTCCCGCCCGTGAAATAAAATTAGACTCCCTAACTATTTTTAGGATTGTACCTGCCGGATCTTTATCTCCATCCACCCAGCGAATCGATATTCCCTGACGCTCCATGCGGCGAAACCAGGTTTCCTGACGCTTGGCGAACTGGTGGATGGCGCTGTTTAGCTTCTGGAACATATCATTTTTATTCAAAGCACCTTTTAAGTATTGAGCTACAAAGCGATATTCCAGACCGTAAAATTCCAGAGTCTCCAAGGGTATTCCGGTCTGGTGAAGCTGGTCAACTTCTTCAATCAAGCCATGACTCAGCCGCTCTTTTAGTCGTTTAGTAATCCTGCGGCGTAAAATCTCCCGTTCCCATTTTATACCAAAAACGATTGGCGAAAGTTCGGGAAGGGGAAGTTCGTTCTGAGCTTCTCTCTGGAACTCAGCGATTTCGATGGCTCTCATCAGGCGGTTGCGGTCCATAAGATCGGTGGTGTTATGCAGTCCGGGGTTAATTTCTTTGAGCCTGACGGCTAAATCGTCGTCGCCAAGAGCGGCAAGCTCATTGCGTAAACTGAGATTTTCAGGAACCTCCATGAGCTGGTATCCCCGCAGGACAGCATCCAGGTACATTCCAGTCCCCCCGGCCAAGAGGGGAAGGTGACCACGGGCCTGGATTTCCCTGAAAACTTCGCCAAAACGGCGCTGGAATTCAAACACATTGAATTCATATCCCGGGTCAACGATGTCGATGAGGTGGTAAGGAACAGAACCATACTCTCCCAAGTCCTTCCCTGTGCCGATGTCCATCCCCCGGTAAACCTGCCTGGAATCCGCGGATATAATTTCTCCCTTCAGAGCGCGAGCGACTTGAACGGCCACCCTCGTTTTACCCGAAGCCGTGGGGCCCAGGATCACCAGAAGATTATAAGGCATTATTCCCTCAATATTCGTTAAATTTATTGTTTAGGAATTTCCTTTTTTCAACTTTAGCCCCTCTATGCACTTGACACGTATTCTTTTTTTTTCTTAATCATGGTGTTAAAAACTCTGTGATCTCTGTGTTCTCTGTGGCTAATTTATCGCAAGTACTAATTTCCAATTTAGTGGGTGTTTCCTGATCTGTCAACAACGTGAACCATTCAAAAAAATTAAAAAAAATACTTGACAGGGTAAAATGCATAATGTATAAATTATACAAAAGTGTTTCCTATTAAAATCGCCATGCAAAAAATTCATCATTCAAACCTTTCTTTAGGAAATCAAGCCTACCAGGAGCTAAAGCGTATCATCTTGGGGCGGCAGATTCCCCCCGGCGAAAAACTAAATGAAGGCGAATTAGCCAAGGCCCTGGGCATAAGCCGAACGCCTGTACGCGAGGCTATCAACCGTCTGGAAAAAGAAGGACTCGTCGATATTTTTCCCCAGCGAGGTGCCTTTGTCGTTCAGTTCTCGGCCAAGGACGTTTTTGAACTGTTTCTCATCCGGGAAAACCTGGAAGGGTTAGCCGCTTATTTATCTGCGGAGAGAATGGATGAAAAGAACCTGGCGAGGTTAGAGTCTTGTGTTCAGGGATTCGAGGATCCTTTCAGCGCCAAGGACATAGAACGATATTCCCGGGAAGATTTTAAATTTCATCAAACCATTGTCAATCTTTCCGAAGCCAAAAGATTGATCAACCTCGTATCCAGCTTGCATGATCATATACGCATGTTCCGCCTGACCACCGTAGGATTATCCGGGCGTATGAAGACTTCCCTGGCTGAACATCGGGAAATTATCGAATCCTTCCGGGGAAAAAACCCGGAGGAATGTGAACGGAAGATGAGGCAACATATCCGCAATGTGCGCGATGGAGTCATGGAGAATATTGAGATATTCCTGAACGATGGAGGAAAACAACCAACGAAGAGCAAGGAGGAAAAATAATGGCAGAATTCAGCTACCAGTTGGTCGAAGACACGGCCAAAGAGCTTTATATCCGGGCTCTAAAGATTCTTCCCCCCGACGTACGGAAGGCCCTGAAAACAGCATCTGAGAAGGAGACAAAACCTACGGCCAAAGAAATTTTTAAAACCATCCTGGCGAACATAGATGTGGCCGACAAAGAAGACATGCTCATCTGCCAGGATACCGGCCTGCCCATCTATATGGTGAAAATAGGGTCTAAATTCCCGGTTGATGGCGCTAAAATCGCAGCATCTTTGAAAGAAGGAGCTAAACGGGCCACCCTGGAGCATCCCTTCCGCGGAAGTTCTACCCATCCTGTCACCCGGATCAACCCCCAGACCAGCGTGGGAGAAGGGTTGCCCATCATCTACTGGGATTTTGTTGCCGAAAATGACTATTTAGACATTCTCATGATTCCTAAAGGCTCAGGATCGGAGAATATGAGCGCCATGAAGATGTTTACCCCGGCTGATGGGGTTTCCGCAGTAAAGAAGTTCGTCATCGATACGGTTTTGGAATCCGGCTCCAATCCTTGTCCCCCGGGGGTCATCGGAGTCGGGATCGGCGGGACTGCAGACCTGGTCAGCAAACTGGCCAAAGAAGCCATCGCCCGCCCCATCGGTTCTCATAACCACGATCCGCTGTTTGCCAAGATGGAAGATGAGCTCTGCGAGGCCATCAATTCCCTGGGGTTTGGGGCTATGGGGCTGGGTGGTTCTGTCTCTACTCTGGCTGTGCACATCGAATGGGCCCATACCCATATAACCCAGAACCCTGTAGCTGTGAATACCCAGTGCTGGCCCGCTCGCCGGGCCCGGGCGAAAATTTATCAAGACGGAAGGGTGGAGTACGGATTTTAAAAAACCGCAAGGCGCAAGTCGTAAGGAGTGACAAGAAATGCCAAATGTAAATTGTCAAATAAAAAATAGGGGCTATGCACTTTACTCAACTGATAAA
>JASEHN010000373.1 GCA_030018715.1 Thermodesulfobacteriota bacterium
CCGATGAATTGAAGGGAAGACCGTTAGGCAATTTCTGCACGAACGTCCCCCTCTTGTCCCCCTCTTCGTTGGGTAGGGTTTTAGGTAGGATTATGTGAGGGGGGACATCAGGTTTGTTTGGTCAGGTGAAGGGACTACTGTAAGGAGGGTTTGGTTATGACAGAGAAGGTTATTATTTATGGCAAGGCGGGTTGACCCTATTCGGAAGGGGCCAGGTTGGCTTACGGCAAGGAGGCTCAATATATAGACATGAAGGTGGAGACCAGTAAACTGGAAGAAATGCTTAAATTCTCTGGCGGAGTCCGGAAAGTGCCAGTGATCGTAGATGGGGAAAAGGTGACTATAGGTTATGGTGGGACATGAGGGGTTTAATGGCTCACCGTGAGCGGGCATCATCATCGTCTTTTTATCCATCTTCAACACTTTTAAAAATAAAATTGTTTGATTACACGATGACAAGGGTCAACTTCAAAAAACATTTTTATTATGATTTCGGATCCGAGTAAAACGATTGATGAGAAAAAAATTCTAGAGGGAATTCCTGTAGGTCTTCCTCTCGAAAAGAACGAGTCCCTTCAAGATCTTACGCCGAAGCTAACCGACTTCATCCTTCATCTCATCCAGGCCTTCTTGAGAACTGGATATTATACCCCCGAACACCCTGAATCGAAGCGAGCCAAGGAAGGGCTCTACCAGCAGTTTAAAAGCTTATTCGAACATGAGGGTGAACTTACCTTCCTCGTAAGGGAAGACCAGGAACGCAAAGAAATTTTGGTAGAGGGCCCCTTCCCGGAGGCGCAGAAATTAAGCCGCATGATGGCCAAGGGGATGGGAGAACTTTATGTCCCTAGACTGGCTAAATACTTAGAACGCAAAGACCTAATCAGCCTCTCCCTTAAAAGCCGGATGGGTCAAACAGAATTCACCCGATTCATTGATGTCATGAGCGAACCCTCCTTGGTGGACATCCGGCGAAAAGCGGATCAGGAACATTTTGCTCAGACCCTTTACGGTCAGGGAATTTTCAACATTTCTTTCGTCTTCAACGAAGAACTCCTGGCCCCAGCCAGAGAGATTCCCTGGAGGGCCCGGCTCATGCTTTCCCGGCTGCGGAAGGATCTAAAAATGGTCCCTTATTTCCAGAAAATGTCTGGAGAGGAGCTTCAGGAAATTCGGAGAAAACTCATCCAGGATGGCATTCGCCCGATTCGCCACCCCGACCTCCTGTATGCTATCTTGCAAAATAGTGACCTTGCGGCCATGCCTGAAAACCCAGAGGAGTACATCGAGAACGGAATCATTTCCTGCTTCCATACCCAATATTTTGGGGGGACCGCCAAAATCTATCTCCAGGAACACCTCAAACTCAAACAACTCCAGAAAAGAGACGCTTTTGAAGCAAAATCAGAGCGACTCCTCAAGAAAATCTCTCATCGGCTAAGGGAGACTGAGACCCCAGAGGCGGAAAATCTCCTCGAAGAATTTTTCCGGCACCAACTGATCAGCCTCGAAGAATTGCCCCCGGGACTTAAGAATAAAATCCTCCTGGAGATAAAGACGGATAAATTTCTCAGCCACCCCGAGCAATTTTTCCAACAACTCGACCAGACCCAGGGGAAGGAGAAATTTCTGGCTGTGACCCAGTCCTTTGTCGAAATGATGCCTGAGCTCATCCGGAGGGATCGCTATTTAGAGGTTCTGCGCATCTTCACCTCTTTGAAAAAGCATTCCCATTGGGCTCCGTTGGTCGGCCAAATCGTGGAGGAGATTGGGAAAGGATCGATCCCGCTTTTGCTCAAGGATAAATTCTTGACCAGTAAAAAAGAGGTTCGGATGGCCATTGTTCCTATTTTTATATCCCTCAAGGGCGGGGCCCTTCCCCATCTGCTTGCCATTTTAAAAACCAGTGAAGATCAATGGGTAAGAAAGAACGCTGGCGAAGCCTTGATTCAGATCGGGCCGGTTGCCGCTGTCCATCTTTTAAAAGAGCTGGAAGAACAGCACACCTCCATGGAAACGACCTGCGATATCTTGAGGGTTCTTGGAGAAATCAAATCTCAACAATGGAAGGCCCCTCTGGTGAAGATCCTGAGGAGATATATTTCCCATGAGCATCCCAAATTGAGAGAACAGGCCATTCACACTTTTTGCCAAATTGGGGAAAGAGAAGGGGAAGAAATCTTTCTTTCTAGCCTTAACGACCCGAATTTAGAAGTTCGTAAGAGGGCGGTGTGGTGCCTGGGGATGATTAAAAGCGTCCGGGGGCTTGAAAAGATGATGGAGATCCTCAAACAAATCAATATGGCCTCTTCTCATCAAATGGATCAGCTCGAGACCCAAATATATCATGCCTTCGGCACCCTGGGGAACATGAAGATTGCAGGAGAAACCTTAGAGGAAATCCTCCTTGGCGTGTTAGAAAGAAGGCGGATAAAGAGATGGGGGGGCCTGTTCCAAAAGAACCCTCTCACAGACCATGCCTTGGGAGCCATCGTCGATGCCCTGGGAAAGATGGGGACGGAAAAATCGATCAAGAGCTTGGTCAAATTGAGGGAATCTCATGGAAGTTCTTGGATTCCAAGGGTGGGAGAAGTTTTAAAAAAGATTGAGGAGAGGGGAAGCTCTTCTAAACATTAAACCCGCATATCTTGCAAAATTCCGCAAAATTCCCAAATTCCGGGGGACACCGGAATCACCGGAATAGGCAGATATTCCCTTTGAATTCAGATATTTTAATGATTTTCTACCTTAATTGGCAGGGTGTATTTATATAGGCCAGAGTTGGTATCTTTTTGAAAGCCACCAACATATATAGCTATGTCATCGTTAGCAGAATTGAATTACTACATCCAGTTTACAAAGGAATTGGAATACTAAGACACCAATAGATATGAAGAACTATTGGCAAAAGCTCAAGAAGGTTTGAGAACACTCCAAGAGGTAATTTTCTATATAGAAAAGTCTGGGGTCTAAAGTCTGAAGTCCAGTGTCTGAATTGCAGATAAGAAGGCATTGGGCGGCTCTGAAATCGTTGAACAGGAGGACGCGGATAATGTGTCTTATGACGGTGATGATTGGACTGATTTTGAAAATACCTATGACGGAAATTATGGTGCCTGGGGTACTTGCTGATCTATGCGAGGTAGGCTAGGCACAATCCATTGGAAAATTGTGGGGGTAAAAATAGTTTACTTTTTTCCGATTAGCCGCTAAAATGTAGTTACATCACTACAAATGGAGGAAACCCATGGAAAAGGTTGGTCTGCGGGAGGCAAACATTCACTTTGCCAAGTACGTCAAGAAAGTAAAGGAAGGGACCGAGGTCATGCTAACAGACAGAGGAAAACCGATTGCGATTATCAGCCCGATTTCCAGGCGGGATGACCCTATTGAAGAGCGATTGGACCAACTGGAAAGAAAGGGAATTCTCAAAAGGGCGTCTGCCGGTAAGCTTAAGCTTCATAATCCCGTCACGCTTCGTGGTAGAGACCTTTCACTGATGATCAGCGAAAGTCGGGAGGAAGAGGGTTGAAGAATAAATCTTTTGCCTATTTTGACACCAGCACATGGCTGAAGTTATATGTGAGGGAAAATGGTTCGGAAGAGGCTCGAAATCTTGCAAGAAATTATCACCTTTTATCATCTGCCCTTGTATTGACCGAGTCCTTCGCTGCTCTATCTCGAAAGAGGACAATTGGCGAAATGGATGGTAAAAAATTCAACAGGGTAGTAAAAACGATGAAAGCGGATTCACGCTACGTCGAAATTATCAATATTAGCGATTCTGTTCTTGATAAATCGCAAGAAATAGCCCTGAATTCGGCAGCAAGAACACTCGATGCCATCCATATAGCTTCCGCCCTAATATTTCAAAGTATGGCAGAAATACCGGTTACTTTTATTACCTCAGACCGGAAACAGTATGAGGTTGCAAAGGAGAAGGGTTTAAGAGCAGTGTTTGTTGTTTAAAAAGGCTCTCTGGGTTTCCCATGCATTCCAGATTTGGTATCTTTTTGAAAAACACCAACACCAGGGTTTGAAGAAGGTTGAGCGAAG
>JASEHN010000374.1 GCA_030018715.1 Thermodesulfobacteriota bacterium
TCTTCATGTCCACCCCGCTATAATTTGCATGAGAACGCAGAGCCAGAGCAGGTTTTAGGGTTTCTCATGTCGTCCATTTTAATTCACTCGGAATAATTCAAAAAATAATTCCTGGGCGCATTTAATTCCGGTTTCCCTGTACCCCGTTGTCAAAATATGGCTGCTTTGCCAGGCAGCGCCTATACTTCCGGGTGTTTTGTCAGGGGTTTCACTAAGTCCATCGCGGGGTTGACCGGGGTTCCCTGAAGCACAGATTTATTAGCCTCCGGCACCAGCCCCACTATTCTCTCCTTTAGCGCCATATCCTATTGCCGTCCCTGAGTATGCCGTCGGTCCGCACCTGCCCGACTGTGGCGCGGATCGCGGAGGCCAGGCGGCGGGACCCTCACCAGGTATAGAGGCCCAGCCCCCCCACAACCGCCCCGGGAGCGCCTGAGACGGCCCAGGATGGACGCTAAGGGTTAACCACCTATCGCCTTGGCCCCTCCGGTTCACCCCCACGGGCGTGGGGACAACGAAAATTCCCCTTTGAATCTTGATTGAAAAGGGAATAGAATCTTGTTAGTTTGTGGTGGGACCCGGACGCTCGTCTTTTTCTTAAGGTGGTGTAGGGATGGGAAACCTGCAGGAATCCGTCTACGGCATTCTGCGAAACCTCCGCGATCTGGATGGGCTGAAGGAGCTTTTCCGGTCACAACTCAACTACGATCTCCTCAACCTCCCTATCCCCCGCCAGGATTGGCCCCAAGGCGCCGCCGACTCCCTGGCCGATGACCCCCTGCTCCTGGCCGGTCATGGCGACTTCCACGTAATCTATGGCCGTCTCCAAGGAAGCCTCCGCATCACCCCGGAGCGGGCGGTGGTGCGCCATCTCTTACAGAAACACCCCTATGCCCTTTTCATTTTTTCGGATGAAACCCGGACCCAGTGGCATTTTGCCAATGTCAAGCTGGCGGAACTGAGGGATGATGAGAAGAACCGGGACAGCCAGCGCCGCCGCCTGTACCGCCGCATCAAGATCGGTCCGGATGAGCGCCTGCGCACCGCCTCCGACCGCCTGGCGAGGCTCGATCTGGAGGCCCTGCACCCCGGTCTTTTCGGCATTCCCCCCCTGGAAATCCAAAGGCGCCATGACGAAGCCTTTGATGTCGAAGCGGTTACCAAGGAGTTCTACGATAAATACGAGGCAATTTTGAAAGCCTTGCAGGGCGAACTGGCAGGCCGGGCCGCAAACCGGCGGGAAGCCCGCCTCTATGCCCTGCAGTTTCTCAACCGCCTCATGTTTCTCTATTTTATTCAGAGAAAGCGGTGGTTGGGAAACGACCCGGAGTTTCTCCGGTCGTATTGGGAGGTCTACCGGCAATCCGGCCAACCCCGGGATACCTTTTTCAGCCGCTGGTTGAGCGTGCTCTTCTTTGAGGCGTTTAATAATCGCTTTTCCCATCCCTCTTACTTACCAGCGGACACCAGAAATGTCCTGCAAATGGCCCCCTATTTAAACGGCGGCCTGTTTTCTCGGAATCCCCTGGACGACAAGGGCCTCGCCGTCTCCGACCGTATGTTCGGTCAGGTTTTTTCTTTTTTTGAAAGCTACAACTTCACCATCGCCGAGGACAGCCCCTTCGACCAGGAAGTAGCCGTGGACCCAGAGATGATCGGAAAGGTGTATGAAAGCCTGGTGCACGGCTCGGAGCAGGCCGAGGAGCGGGGGGAGGCGGGAATCTTTTATACCCCCCGGACGGAGATCGACCTCATGTGCCGCCTGGCCCTGGTGGACCGCCTGGCCAACGACCTGGGGGAGAAGCGCAAGCCCTTGCTCTATGAAGCCGTCTTCGCCTTTGAGGCCGAGGAAAAGGACGCCGCCAACGCGGCCCTGGCCCGCCAAGAACTTTGGCCTGAAGTGGCCCGGCTGCTGCAAGAGATCACCGTGCTGGACCCCGCCTGCGGGTCCGGGTCTTTCCTAGTGGGTATGCTCACCATCCTCAATGACCTCAACCGCCGGGCCAACGCCCAACTGGGCGTAACCGAGGACGACTATAGCCTCAAGAAGCGCATCATCGGCCAGAACCTCTACGGCGTGGACGTGATGGATTGGGCGGTGCAGGTGGCGGAGTTGCGCCTATGGCTCCATCTCATCGTGGACACGGACATCCCGGAGGCGGAGCGTAAGATCGACCCCCTGCTGCCCAATCTGAGCTTCAAGGTGCGCTGCGGCGACAGCCTAGTGCAGGAAGTGGCCGGAATTATTCTCCCCCACCCCAAAGCCAAGGGGAGCGGAGCCATGCTCCCGCCGTTAAGAAAACGCCTTAATGAACTGAAACGGCGTAAACTCGCCTACTATGCCGGAGTGGATCATCCCGAAGTCGAGAAGACCGGCATCGAACAGGAGGAATTTCTCCTGTTTCGGGACCTCTTGCAGCACCGGCGCCAGTATTTGGACAACGAAGGGAAAATCCTGCGCCATAAAATCGCCACGCAGAAGTATCCGGGATTGCCGCTGCCGGGAGATTTGGGATTGGAAACCCCGGCGGCGGGTCCTAAAGTAGCCGATTGGAGCAAACGGCTGGAGGACATCGCCTCGGAAATGGAGGCTTTAAAGCAATCCCAGGAAAATCTGAGGAACCGGGGCGATGTGCCCTTTGCTTGGGACCTGGACTTTGTCGAGATTTTTTCCGGCGACCGCCGCGGATTCGATGTCGTCATCGGCAACCCCCCTTATGTCCGGCAGGAGTCCATTATTGACCCCAATCTCAGCCGGGAAGCCAAGGAGGAGATGACGGCCGACGAACTGCGGGATCAGAAGAAAGCCTACAAGGCCAAACTGGCCCAGGCGGTGTATCAAGCCTTTCCCAGGTTTTTCGGCTACAGTCCCAAGGCCGCCGCCCCGGCCCACAAGCTGGACGCCAAGAGCGACCTGTATATCTATTTTTATTTCCACGGCCTGTCCTTACTGAACCCCAAGGGGGCGTTCTGCTTCATCACCTCCAATTCCTGGCTGGATGTGGGGTATGGGAAGGACTTGCAAGAGTTTCTCCTCAAGCACGCCCATGTCAAGCTCATCCTGGACAATCAGGCCAAACGTTCTTTTTCAGCAGCCGATGTCAATACCGTCATTGCCTTGTTTTCCGCTCCCAATGATAAGACGGAGTGGGGCCGGAACAAAGCGGCTCGTTTTGTCATGTTCAAGCTCCCCTTTGAGCAGATTATCTCCCCCGTCATCTTCGAGGAAATAGAAGAAGCCCAGGAACGAAAGTTGACCCTGGAATACCGGATATTCCCCATCCCCCAGCAGGTTCTATTACAGGAGGGCTTGGAGGTAGCCGGGGAAGAAGAGTCGGAAGAGACCACCCAGAAACGTAAGAAGGCTGTCGGCCCGCTTATCAAAGTAGCCCGCTACATCGGCAACAAGTGGGGAGGTAAGTACTTACGAGCGCCGGACATTTTCTACACAGTTTTAGAAAAAGGCAGGGAGAAATTACTTAGACTTGGTAATATAACTGAAGTAAGACCTGGTTGCTATTCTGGAATAAATGACTTCTTTTATTTGAGTAGGTATGATGCCAATAATTGGGGAATTGAGGATCAATTCCTGAGACCAATTATTCGAAGTCCACGTGAAATAACACGTCCTTATATTGAGGTTGACAATCTTAATAACGTTGTATTTTATTGTCTGTTGACAAAAAAAGAATTAGATCGTCGTGGGCTAAAGGGCACCCTTGAATATATTAATTGGGGGGAAGATCAAGTAACAAGGCAACGCCAAAAAACAAATGCAGGCATACCTTGGCCCAAAGTTGAAACGGTAAAACGACGAAATCCAGGTTGGTGGGCAATCCCTGAAAATAACGTTACCCCTGCAAAAAACTTCTTACTTTACGTAATTGGGGAGAGATTTCTAAGTCCTTGGACTGATAAGCCGATTACATCTGATAGATGTTTCCATCGTATAATTATCGATGATGCTGATGAAATAAATTTAGCCGCTTCGATTAACTGTTCATTAAGTTTCTTATTTATATCTTTATTTGGAAGGGGCAATT
>JASEHN010000375.1 GCA_030018715.1 Thermodesulfobacteriota bacterium
ATCCCTTGGCCTTTACAACACACCTTTTTTCAAAGAGCTAAAGTGTTACGAAAAAAGTAATTCCTATACAATAAATTTAAAGATGATATCATAATGGAGGATAATAAAATAATTATAAATGGTTGAATGATATATTTTAAGAAGTTACTTAATAACTTAATTGCTACCCAGGAAGAAAGTTCGTTGAGGAAATTACTGCTTTCCCCCCTCTGCTTACTTTCTTTTTTTTATGGCTGGGCAAACTCAGCTCGGGTATATCTTTACGAGCGGGGGATTTTCCCCACTCGTTCTCTTGCCGGCAAGGTGGTAAGTGTGGGGAACATTACCCTGGGAGGCACAGGCAAGACCCCTTTCGTTGTTTTACTTGCGGAGATGCTCAAATCTAAGGGCTTACGGGTGGCCATCCTTAGCCGGGGGTATAAAGGGAATTTTTCTGAACCTTTTAGAGTGGTTTCCGATGGGAAACAGACCTTCATGGATGCATCCCAGGCTGGTGATGAGCCTTACCTGATGTCTACTAAACTGAGTGGAATTCCGGTAATCGTTGGCCAAAATAGATGGCGATCTGGTAAATACGCTATTGAACATTTTCAAAGCGAAACCCTTATTCTGGACGATGGTTTTCAACACCTTCCCCTAAAAAGGGACTTAAACCTCCTTTTGGTCGATTCCTCTGCACCGTTCGGTAATGGCTACTTGTTTCCCCGGGGAATACTCAGGGAATCCTTAAGTCAGCTTCGCCGGGCTGATGCCATCATTTTGACAAAGGCCGGGCAACATGATAACTTTAAAATATTAAAGCTAAATTTAACAAAATTCTCAGAGGAAATCCCCATTTTTAAAGTTGAATATGCCCCGGGTGAAATCCGCATGTTTGGAAAAGAAACTTCCTTCCCCGCAGAATACCTGAAGGGAAAGAAGGTTTTGGCTTTTTCCGGCATTGCCAAACCTATTTCATTTAAGCAAACTCTTTTAAACTTAAACGCCGATATCGCCGAGTTTGTCATCTTCCCCGATCATCATCAGTATCGTCCTAAAGAATGGGAAAAGCTTTCTCAAAAAGCAAGGGACTTAGGGGTTGAAGCAATGGTGACAACCGAAAAAGATCTGGTGCGATGTCAAGGTTTTAAGCAAGGGATAATTCCTTTGTGGGGAGTTTCCATCCGGCATGTTTTCCTGGGCAACGATTTACCCCGTTTTGAAGAATTCCTGTTTTCAAGGCTGAGCCTTGTTAGGTGAAACGCATTTTAATGGAAAAAATAGGCCAATCACTGCTGGCGCAAAAATTTCTGCTGTCGGCTGTTAACCTTATCCCGCTAACATCAAGGATCTGGTTCATGGAAAAAATAGGCCGGTTGTTATATGTTCTCGCCGGGCGGCACCGCAGGATCGCCTTGAGAAACTTAGCTCTGGCTTTCAAAGATAAGGATTTAAAAGAGCGGGAGCGGATTGCCCGCTCTGTTTTTCAGAATCTGGGGAGGGTTCTGGCCGAATTTTCCTTTATTCCACAGTTGAGTGGGCAGAATGTAGGCCATTATGTTTTCGTCGAGGGGTTGGAGAATTTTAAACAGGCTCGTGAAAAAGGCCGAGGGGTTATCTTCCTCACGGCCCATTTCGGCAACTGGGAATGGATGGCCGCGGCCTTTCCGTTTTTGTTTGGGCAGAATTGCCATGTGATTGTCCGGCCACTGGATAACCGGTTCATGGATGGGATTGTAGAACGATTGCGCACCTGGACAGGTAATCAGACGGTCCCAAAACAAAAAGCCATGGGCCGGATCATGCGCCTCTTGAAGAACGGCCAAGCCGTAGGGATTCTTCTTGATCAGAATATGGCCTGGCAAGAAGGGGTCTTTGTAAATTATTTTGGTGAACTGGCCTGTACCAACGTGGGCCTGGCTCTGTTGGCGCTAAAAACAGGAGCGCCGGTCCTCCCGATTTTCAATATTCGGCAAGATAACGGGCGCTACCGGGTGATCATTGAGCCAGAGGTAACTTTGATAAAAACCGGAGATAAAGACAAAGACGTTTTGCAAAACACCGAAATCTTCACCAGCATTATCGAACGGTATGTGGTCCAATATCCCGATCACTGGTTCTGGTTGCACCAAAGATGGAAAACCCGGCCCTGGCAGGCGAAGAGAAGGGAAAACGGGAAAAATGGAATACTGGAATGATGGAATACTGGAATGATGGAAGAATGGAAGGGTAGGGCAATAGATTAATCATTGTTTGAGGCGCATTTCACCCATCATTCCAATATTCCACTATTCCATTATTCCATTGCTGCTACTATGGGAAAAACCGGCAAAATCATATTTCCAGATATAAAGAAAGTCCTGATCCGCTCCGCCAATTGGGTGGGAGATGCAGTCATGAGCTTGCCGGCTATCTCTTCTGTCCGGCGGAGTTTCCCCCAGGCAGAAATTTCCATCTTAGCCAAACCCTGGGTTGCCGGCATATTCCAGGACTCTGCGGACATCCAGAAAGTGATTCTCTACCAGAGCCCGGGAATTCACGGGGGTATAAAAGGGAAATGGAAACTGGCCCGGGAATTGATGAAGGAACAGTTTGACCTGGCTTTGCACCTGCCCAACTCTTTCGAATCCGCTCTCCTATCTTTTCTGGCGGGAATTCGCCTGCGGGCAGGGTACAATACAGACGGAAGGGGAGTACTCCTGACCCATCGAGTTCCGGTCAAAGGAAAGATCAAGAAAGTCCATCATGTGGATTACTATCTCCACCTTGTAAGATCGCTTGGCCTGCAAGCGGTGGAGGGTTATCCCTCTCTTCGGGCGTCTGAGGAGAGAATAGTAGAGGCTGAGGGAACTTTGATTTCCCTGGGATTGGGGAAACAACCGATCGTGGGCCTCAGCCCGGGAGCGAAGTATGGATCAGCCAAGGAATGGTTCCCGGAACGGTTTGGAGAATTGGCCCGGCGCCTCTCCAAGGAAATGGGGGCCAGGGTTTTAATCCTGGGAAGCGAGGCAGACCGGGCAACAGCCTCGCGAATAGGCGAAATCACGGGCGGGGAAACCATCGACCTCACCGGAAAGACGAACTTGGGGCAGGCCATGGCCCTTATTTCACACTGCCAAATTTTCGTCACCAACGATTCAGGCCTCATGCACGTAGCCTCAGCCCTGGGAGTCCCTCTCGTGGCCATTTTTGGATCAACCGATCCCTCCAGGACCGGTCCGGTTGGAGGAAAGAGCCGGGTCCTCTTCAAATCTTTACCCTGTGCTCCATGCCTCAAAACGGAGTGCCCGGAGGGAAGACGTTGTATGGAATTCATCTCCGTAGATGAGGTTTATGAAGAAGTAAAATCACTTTTGAGCAGGAAATTATGAACTCGAAACTCAGAACTCGAAACCTGAAATCCGCAACTCCCAACTCTCAACTCTCACCCTCCAGAGGATTTAGGGCTATCTTCCTGGATCGGGATGGGACGATCTGTGAAGACGTGGGTTATTTGAATTCCATTGAACAGATTCTCCTCATTCCCCGGGCGGCAGCCGCTATTCGAAGGCTCAATGAGAACGGCTTTAAGACGGTGATGGTGACCAACCAATCCGGTGTGGCTCGGGGATTTTTTACTGAAACGCGCCTGCAAGAAGTTCATGCTGAACTAACCCGCTTATTGCGGGAAGAAGGTGCCTTTTTGGATGGAGTTTATTATTGCCCCCATTATCCCGATGAAGGGGAGGAACCCTACCGGCGAATCTGCGACTGCCGCAAGCCGGCTCCGGGCCTTCTCCTGCAAGCAGCAGAAGATTTGGGTCTGGATTTGCCCGCTTCTCTCATGATAGGCGATCATTATTCGGACGTGGAATGCGCCCAGCGCGTAGGCGCCCAGGGCATTCTGGTCTTGACGGGCCATGGCCACGAAGCCTTATCCAAAAAAGAAAATTGGCCGAGCCTGCCTTCTATCATCGTCCCCGACCTGTATGAAGCCGTCAGATGGATTCTTTTCAATGGAGTGAAGGGATAAATTTGCCAAATCCTCCGCAAAATATTTTAATTGTCAAGCTAAGCG
>JASEHN010000376.1 GCA_030018715.1 Thermodesulfobacteriota bacterium
AAAAGATCGGTGGGAAGGGGAGCCTGCCTGGATACTTTTGGCAGGTAAAGGGGCGCCACAATTTACTCGGCGTCTTCGGAGGGGACACGAAAAAAAGACCATGTTTGTAAACAGCGGGGCGGAGGCAGTGGAGAATGCCGGGATCGGCGGAACCTTCGGGGGAAATCCAGTGTGCTGCCGGGCAGGTTTGGCCGTGCTGAAAATCCCTGTCTGAACCTTTTGCTGGTTCCATCGCATAGAGTCTCTGCCCTTTCGTTTTCCCAAGAGGCTTCCTGAAATTTCTACGCTGGAAAAAAGGGTTGAATTTGGCCTTTCAATAACTTATCATTACCCAAAGGGATGAACAATTACTTAAGAAGACGAAAAGGAAAGGTGCTTTAGGCTATGGATAGACCTGGTAACGAAGAAGTCTTAACAATCAAGGAAGCCTCTGGCTACCTCAAAATTGCCGAGAAGACCCTATACCGCTTCATCCGGGAGCAGAATATTCCAGCCTTCAAACTTGGGAAAGAGTGGCGGTTTAAGAGATCACTTTTAGATGCTTGGATAGAAAAAAGAATTAATCAGGCTCGGAAAAAAAACGGGAAAAAGAAATAGTGGAGTTGGCCGACTGTGCAGGAGGTTATAAATGATTAACCGGATTAAAATTGAGGGTTACAAGTCTTTTAAAAAATTCGAACTCGAGCTGAGACCACTCTCCGTTATTTTTGGACCAAATGCCTCAGGAAAAAGCAATCTCTTCGATGCCCTTTATTTTATTTCCAGGGCAGCAAACCGGAAAAGCCTTAAAGAAGCTTTTGAAGGGCATCGAGGGCTTCCCTTAGAAAGTTTCTTCTATGGAGACCATGGATATGATGGAATTCTCCGAAAGTCTAATCTCGAATTTACATTGGAGGTTGACATAGAGCTTTCCCCTTCGGTTATTGGGAAAGTCGAAAGCATCGTGGAAGCAAAAAGGAGCGGACTTGAATCAAAAAGATTGAAGAAAATAATTACCGAATCGCTCTTACGGTATCATCTTACCATTGAAGCCTTACCTACTACTGGCTTTCTAAGGGTTATGGATGAAAAATTATGCGCCATCAAACGTAATGGAGTAGAAAAAAAACGGAATCCTTTTATTGAGCGAGAAGGAAAACGCATTCATCTGCGCATGGAGGGACAAGCTCACCCTGTCTATCATGAAATAGGGCTGGACCATACCATTGTTTCCACAGCCCTTTACGAGCCCCATTATCCTCATATTACCGCCTTTCGGATGGAATTGGCGAACTGGTATATTTATTACCTTGAACCCAGGGTCTTGATGAGAGAGGAAGTACCCCTTGCCGAAGTTGAAAGCCTTGGCCCAAGAGGAGAAAACCTGGCTGCCTTTTTAAACACTCTTCAGCATAAATACGAAAAGGATTTTGAAAGCTTTAATCTTTCTCTCAAACGAATTTTACCAACTGAAGCAATGGTTAAAATCGAACATTTGAAGGAAGGACTGGTAGGTTTGCGCCTTGCTGAAAATGGCCTTTGGTTTTCCGCCCGCCTGATTTCTGAAGGAACGCTTCGCCTAATCGGGCTTTTAAGCGCAATCCATCCTAAAAATCCTGCCACAATGATAGCTTTTGAGGAACCCGAAAATGGAGTTCATCCGGTTCGGATAAAAATCATAAGCGATGCGCTGAAGAATGCAGCCTACGAATATGGGAAACAGATCATTGTGACAACTCACTCCCCCATTCTACCAGAATATTTTGATGATAAAGACCTTTTTGTCTGTGGTAAAGACAAGAATAAGACAATCATCAAACCTTTTTTAAGCACGGGGCCGCTTTTCCGTAGGCAAAACATTGAGCACGCTCTTGAAGACAGAATTTTGAGAGGAGACTTTGGGGGATAGGATGGTAATTCTATATTTTCTCGAGGATCGGGCCCAGGAAGGTTTCATCAAAGCTTTGGTAGAACGAGTTGCGAAAGAGGAGGCTATTGTTCCCGGAACCTTAATTCACCAAGTTCGCTCAGCTCGGGGTGGTTATAGGGTTATTGCGGCATTCAGAAAATTCATTAAAGATACGATCAAAAGGCAACCCCCGGAGGCAGATTTTCTAATCGTGGCAATTGATGGAAACTGTAAAGGACATAAAGAACGGGTCAAAGAGCTGGAAAGGTTCATTAAACCAACCCATCCCTTTAAGAATAAAATCATCTATGCTGTCCCGGACCCTCATATAGAACGTTGGTATATCATTGACCAAAGAGCGTTCAAAGATGGAGTCGGGCTCAATAAAGGGCCAGATTTGCCACCCTATAAGTGTAAGAAAGAACATTACAAACAGGTCCTCAATCGAGCGTTAAGGGAATCAAAGGTGAACTCTTTACTTGGTGGGGTAGAATATGCTGAAAAGATTATTGATAATATTGAAAACTTGGATTTATTGGCCAAACAAAATGCCGGTTTTCAAAACTTTGTGGAAGATTTGAGAAGTGCCTTTAGAAAGAAAGTGAAAAACTAATACAGACGTAACAAATCCTTTGACATTGGCCCCCTCACCCTTCCCCTTTCCCCAGCTGGGGGCGAGGGATGGAGTGAGGGGGAGTCGAATGGCGGTAAAGAAAATTTATGCGTTCGTATTAGATCAATTTTGGTGATTTACGGTAGGCCCAAAGAGCATTTTCTATCAATAAAAATCCTCTGCGACACCCCGAGAAAGGGACGAAGAAGAATACCAATGTTTTTAAATGAAGCATACACAAAAGCAAAATTGATAGACCCCGCTCTCCATCAACGCGGCTGGACAGAGGACCTTACTGGCCGTGAATAGCCAGAATGGGGGAATCGATATCTATTTTATGAATGAAATTGGACTGAAGAAGGTTATAAATTCTGGAGAAACCGAAACGGTAGAATTTAAGGGGAGCCTCAGTGAATCTTCCTATGAAACTATTTCAGCCCTTGCAAACACCAAAGGAGGTTTACTTCTTCTGGGTGTTGATAGAAGGGGCAATATCACCGGAGTGGACCCATCAACTAAATTTCTGGAAGATTTAACCAATCGCATTGTAAACAAACTATCCATCTATCCGGAAATAGAGACGATGGAGATAAAGGGGAGGCGAATTCTGGCAGTTAAGATTACTCGTTCTGGTTATCCCGTTTCATACGAAGGGCGCTACTATGAAAGGGTTGGGAATACCACTCGCGAAATGAAGCCCCAAAAACTTCGAGCATTCATGATGAGCAGTATACCATGGGACTCCATTACAGAGGGTTTTTCATTTGCTGAAATAGATACAGAAACGGTCAACCGCTTCGTCCGTCTTGCAGTTGGAAAGAAAAGGCTTGCAGATATATCTCTTGATGAATCGCCAAAAACAGTTCTGGAAAAATTGGAACTTATTTCAGATGGAAAGCTGAAAAATGGAGCAATTCTAATCTTTGGGAGGAATCCACAAAAACATTTTATTAATCACTGCTTTAGAATAGGACGATTCAAAACAGAAACCACTATAATCGATGACAAATGGGCAAAGGGAAATCTTTTTCAGCAGTTTGAGGAGACCATAAACATCCTCAAGCAGTTTATAAGTGTCAGATATGAGATAAAAGAATTTCAAAGGGAAGACATATGGGATTATCCAATCCCTGTTCTCCGCGAGGCGGTACTCAATGCCCTGACACATCGGGATTACTTTAATATTGCCAATTTCATTCTGATAAAGGTTTATGATGACCATATCTGGTTTTCTAATCCAGGTGGACTTCCCGAGGGAATATCGATTGAAGAATTGAAAAAGCCCCATGGTTCATTTTTGCGAAATCCTTTGATTGCCAAAGTATTTTATCTCGCCGGTTTCATAGAACAATACGGCAGTGGCACTGTTCGGATGGTTGAATGGATGAAAGAAGCGGGCCTGCCAGAGCCGGAATACAAAGAGGAAATGGGTGGTTTTTCAGTTTATTTCTACAAAGATATTTTCACGGAAGAAAATTTGAGAAAGATGGGATTAAACGACCGGCAGATAAAGGCAGTGATGTATGTAAAA
>JASEHN010000377.1 GCA_030018715.1 Thermodesulfobacteriota bacterium
GGGATTTGACAGCTTTTCAAATGCCTAAACTGTTATCCTTTTTTCAACTTTAGGCACTTTAGTCACTTATTAGTCAGTCCATAATTGTGTAGACACAGGAGACTAAATCCCTCCTTCCCTCCCTTTAAAAAAGAAAGGAATTCCCCTCTTTGGAAAAGAGGGGGTAAGGGAGATTTTGAAAGAATATGTTTGGTCAATTATGCACCCATTAGTAACTTGTAAATCAGCATTCCGCAATCAGCATTCCGCATTCGGCAATCTCAATTAATGGTTTGCCCGGGATTCATAATTAAAATCTTTACCTCTGGTTGGTCTTTCATTAACTTGGCGAATTCTTCTGCTGTTCCGGTTAAAACGGGCCAGGTTCCATAGTGCATGGGCACCACATACTGGGGGCGAAGCAGCTTGCAGGCATAAGCCGCCTCATTTGGGTCCATGGTAAAATGGCTGCCGATGGGCAGCAAGGCCAGGTTGGGTTTATACAGGTCGCTAAGGATTTTCATGTCGTAAAAAACGGCAGTGTCTCCAGCATGATATACGGTAAATCCATTTTCGAAACGGATGATAAAGCCGACAGGTTCTCCGGCGTAAATAACCTGGTCTCCTTCAGTGACCGAAGAGCTATGCAGAGCGTTGACCATAGTAATCCGTATTCCCTTGGCAGTGTAGGATCCTCCCTTATTCATCCGCACCGCGTTTTTAACTCCTTTTTTGGTCAGGTAACCGGCGAGTTCAGCCATGGCCACCACGGTGGCGTTGGTCTTCTGGGCAATGGCTAAAGTGTCTCCCAGATGATCAGCGTGTCCATGAGTGACCAGAATAAAATCAGCCTTTTCTACCTCTTTCAGCTCTGCCGGAGTCTTGGGATTATTTTTTAAGAAGGGGTCAATCAGGATATTTACGCCTTGCGGGGATACCAAGTTGAAGGCGGCGTGGCCTAAGTAGGTAACCTTAACTCCTTTACCAATTTCTGCCGCCTGGGAAAATGCTGGAATGAAAACGGCAGAGAAAAAGAAAAGGGCGGTGAAGAATAAATAGGTTCTTTTGGTCATTTTAATATCTCCTTTTTCTTTTTTATGGAGCCGGGAGAAACATCCCGGTCAAAAAATTTTAAATTTCCGCTCCCTACCGTCCGGAGTTCGGAGAAAAAAATGGCTAAAAAATTCCGAACTCCGAATCTTTTGTACTTATGGCTTGAACAATGATCGCCCCGTATCAAAAGCTTTGAGGTTCAGCTCCTCTGTTCCCTGGGGAACGCTTTCCTTAAGACAGGCCTTGACCCAATCAACATCAAGAATTTTTGTTCCTTCAACCATCGCTCCGAGCATGACCACATTGGCCACCATCTGCCGGCCCATGTCTTTGGCCGTCGAAGTGGAGGCTATAGGAATCTGGCGGATATTGGGGTTTTCCTTGATCTTGACCAAATCCGAATCGTAGAAGACCAATCCTTTTTCTTTGACTTCTCCGATTAACTTATCATAAGCCTCCTGGGACATCACTACAAAGACGTCGGGGTTGACTACGCCCACGTAAGTAATCTCCTTGTCGTCGATGACCACGTTACACTGGCTGGCTCCGCCTCGGGCTTCCGTGCCGTAGGATTGAGTTTGGGCGGCCTGCTTTCCAGCATATAGGGCGGCAGTTTTGCCTAAAAGAATGCCAGCTAAAAGTAATCCCTGACCTCCAAATCCAGCAAAACGAATTTCCTGGCGCTCCATGCTTAACTCCTTTTGACAGCCTGGTAAAAAACTCCCTATTCCCACGAAATGCCGGGAGGCAGTTTTACCTGGCCTTAAGATTTAATATTTTTGGTATGTTTTCAAAAACTCCTGGTAACGTTCCACGATGCCCGTACGTTCCGGGCGGTGGACGAATTCGCCAATGAGGTACTTTCCGGCCAACTCTTCTTTGGAAAGTTTTTCTGCTTCCTTCTGGGAGACTGAATGGTCCTTGATCCATTTCAGCACATCTTGAGGATTGCTGGTCTTCAGGACGTAGCGGCCAAAATTGGTGGGACACTGTAAGAGAACTTCGATGAAAGCCAGACCTTTAGTCTGAATCCCTTTTTTAAGGGAGTTGGTTAAGGCCTTAAAATCCGTGACCCTCCAGCGAGCCACGTAGCTGGCTCCGGCAGCTACGGCCATCTGGCACATATCAAAAGGGTCTTCGATGTTTCCGTAAGGGGTGGTTGTAGTTACGGCTCCGACCGGGGAGGTGGGAGCGACCTGCCCGCCGGTCATGCCGTAGATCCCGTTATTGAACAGAATGGCGGTGACGTCCAGGTTTCTCCGGCAGGCATGAATAAAGTGGTTGCCGCCGATGGCCCCGCAATCCCCGTCGCCGGTGAAGCAGATAAAATTCATGTCCGGACGGGCCATCTTCAGGCCGGTGGCCACAGCAAACATCCTTCCATGGTGCGCATCCACGTTATCGCCCACCCAGGTGGAATAGGTGATGCGGCTGCTGCACCCCACACCCTGTACCCAGACCGTATCTTTGGGTGTCAAACCCAATTCGTCAATGGCTAAAAGTACGGAATGGACTACCTGGCCAATCCCGCATCCCGAGCAGGCCATGTGGGGCATGCGCTCCTTACGGAGGTATTTTTCCACTAACGGATGAAGAACATTCGAAGTTTCGCCAACAGTGCTCATTTATAAAGCCTCCTTATCTCATTGGAGATCTGCGCAGGAAGATGGGGTTCTACGCCTCCCGAGCCAAAGTGAAAGACTTCCGCCTTTCCTTTGGAAGCCCGGGCTACTTCCCGGGAGAGCTGGCCATCGATATTCAGCTCGCAGACCAAAATGTTTTTTACCTTCTCGGCCACTTTGAGGACCTCTGCATCAGGAAAGGGCCAGACAATGATAGGCCGGAAAAATCCGACTTTCATCCCCTGTTCTCGGGCCATATCTACGGCAGCAACGGCCGGACGGGCGTTCCCCCCGTAAGCGATCACAGCGAACTCTGCGTCTTCCATTTTCTGGCTTTCCACTCTAACCAATTTATCCAGGTTTTCAGTAACTTTCAGAACCAAACGCCTGGCCATCTTTTCCTGAATATCCTGGGCAGTGCTGGCGTATCCTTTGGAGTTATGGGTATAGGGCGAAACGCATATCCCGTAACCTTCTCCGATATTGGGGAAGGGGTAGTTGATGACTCCCGGCGTATCCAGGGGATACATGACGAATTTTTCCGGGGGGACAGTTGGCTTGAATCTCTTCACAACTTTTAGTTCGTCTTCCTCGGGGATGACCAGAAGCTCCCGCGTATGCCCTACGGTCTCGTCGGTGAGCAAAAAGACCGGACAGCGAAAGATTTCCGAGAGATTGAAACAATCAATGGTCAAGTCGAAGGCTTCCTGAGTGGATTTCGGGGAGAGGGCGATGATGCTGTGATTCCCTCCGGCTGAGCCGTAACGGATAGTGTAGAAGTCTCCCTGGCCAACGCGGGTAGCCACGCCATTGCTCGGGCCGGCGCGCTGAACATCGGCCACCACATAAGGGATCTCATTTTTGATTCCCCAGCCCAGACCTTCCAACTTCAAGCTGATCCCTGGACCGGAGGATATGGTCAGGGCCTTCAGGCCCCCCACCGAAGCGGCGCCCACGGCATGAATCGAGGCCAGCTCGTCTTCCATCTGCAGGCAAACGCCGCCGACTTCGGGTAAACGCCGGGCCATGGTCTCGGATGTTTCTGAGGAAGGTGTAATGGGATATCCGGCAAAAAAACGACAGCCAGCGGCAATGGCGCCTTCGGCAATGGCTTCATCGCCCTGGACGAAATATTTCCCTGGTATAACTCCTGATGGCATCAGCCGACCTCCTTTTCTTTGGCTTTCTTTTTTGTTTTTTCCAGGACGATGGCAAAATCCGGGCAATAAAGGTCGCAAAGACTGCATTCTGTGCAATCATCGATGCGCACAGGAGCGGGTAAACGATAGCCTTTCTTGTTCATTTCGTCAGAAAGGTCATAGACTTTCTTGGGGCAGCTAATAATGCAAAACCCGCACCCCTTGCAAAAGTCTTT
>JASEHN010000009.1 GCA_030018715.1 Thermodesulfobacteriota bacterium
GATTCCAATCCCGCCATGGCGGGACCAGGCCCCCGGGCCATGGATTCCCTCGGCCTTTACGCTCCACCTCTTTTCAAAGAGCTAAAGTGTTACAGGGATATTTAAAAGCAAATCAGGGCGGTAAGGAAAGCATTACTTATCTCTTGACTGTAGATTACACTAATAATAAGCTCTGGATGTAATAAGGAATATTTGCGCTTTTGGTTTCCCAGCGCATATCCGAAAGAGGAGGGTCGTTTTGAAAGTCGTTTATACAATAACCCCAAGCTGGCTTGTTCAAAAAAAGAAAGATTTTTTTTACGGCATAAAAACCATGGAGAAGTTAGGGTTTAAGGTTCTGAATAAAGGCTTTGTTAATAAATTGCCATCGACCAGCAGAAAGGTTCAACAGATCCACAATGCTTTTTTAAATAAAAAAATTGAAATAATACTTGCGCAGCGGGGCGGATATAGCTCCATAAAACTTCTTCCCCATCTTGATTTTGACCTGATCAGTAGAAATCCAAAAATCTTTGCCGGTTTTAGCGACCTCTCCACCATGCTTAATGCCATATATGAGAGGACCGGCCTGATTACTCTTCACTCGCCCATGATATTAAATTTATCCGATCCATCTAAGTTCACAATCCAGTCGTTCTTAAATGCCCTAAACGGCTTCCCCAATAAGAACCTGTTAGACGGCGCGCCGATGAGCGTGTACCGCTCTGGAACTGCCCGGGGCATCCTCAAAGGAGGCAATCTGGCAACCCTAACATCCCTCATCGGCACGGAGTGGGAAATCGATCCGCAGGGATCAATTTTATTTCTTGAAGATGTAGACGAAAAACTGTATGAAGTAGATAGAAACCTTACTCATTGGATATTGACCGGAAAGTTAAGCAAGGTAAAAGGCCTCATCCTGGGCGATTTTAAGGGGCTGAAAAATAAAGATGTCTATAAGATTTTAGCAGACCAGATGAAAATCAATTTCCCGTTGGTGCACTGCCCTTATATCGGACACGTGAAAAACAAAATTACCCTGCCCATCGGGGCATTGTCCGAGCTAAATACTTATAAAAAATCGCTTAAAGTCAGATGAATACGATCTGGTTTTTTTTAATCACTGTCAGTGTCATCTTCTCCGTAATCAACGGCAAGCTTGACGAATTAACCAAATCTATTTTTGACGGCGCGAAATCCGCGGTTGAGGTTTCCTTATTCTTACTCGGCATCGTGGCCCTCTGGCTGGGGATAACAAAGATAATTGAAGATTCGGGTTTGATTCACCGGCTTTCCCGCCTGTTCAGGCCTTTCATATCCCGGCTATTTAAAAATATCCCCAAGGACCATCCGGCAGTTACTTCCATAACCCTTAATTTCCTGGCCAATCTTTTCGGGCTGGGAAATGCCGCTACCCCGCTGGGCATTAAAGCCATGCAGGATCTGCAGTCGCTAAATAAGGACACTGAAACGGCAACCCATGAGATGATGCTGTTCATCGTCATTAATACCGCCAGTATTCAACTGATTCCCTTTACCGTTATCGGTATTCTTGCTGAGTTTGGCTCGAAAAATCCCTCAGGTGTCGTTCTCCCGACCATTCTGGCAACGATTCTATCGGCTGTTTTTGCCGTAGGAACTCTTTTCACATGCAGGAAGATTTTCAAATGACTACGGTAAATCTGATTTCCCAACTGATCATTCCTGTTTTTATACTTTTTGCCGTGGCCTACGGGGTTGCCAAAAAAGTGAGGGTGTATGATTGCTTTGTGGCCGGAGCAAAGGATGGAGTGACCGTTGTTATAAAAATTTTCCCTTATCTTCTGGCAATCTTTATTGCAGTGAAATCATTTCAGGCCTCCGGGGCATTTGATTTCACCAAAGAATTGTTCCGCGGACTCTTTACCGTTCTCAATATCCCGATCGAGGTGCTTTCCATAGCCATTATCAAACCGTTATCCGGAAGCGCATCGCTGGGGGTGTTCACCAACATCGTAAAAACGACCGGTCCGGACTCTCTGACCAGCATGATTTCTGCGGTCATCATGGGAAGCGCCGAGACCACATTTTATGTTCTGGCCGTTTATCTGGGAGCTGTGGGGATTAAAAATACAAGGTATCTTGTTTCGATTTGCCTCATTTCCGATGTGGTGGGGATAATTATTGCGATAGGCATTGTAAAGTTCTTTTTTTGATGGCTTCGTAAAAAATCAATCTGTCCCCTTCGGAGTCCTGCTTTTAGGCGCTTACTGTACAACTAATACCAACATGTTGGGAAGAACGAATTTTCCCCTGGTTCACCATAAATCCCCCCTTCCCCCCTACTTTTTCTTAATCATAGTTTTAAAAACTCTGTGATCTCTGGGTCCTCTGTGGCTAATTTAACATCCTTATCCACGTCTTTGGCGCAGCGAAAACTGGTGGTGAAACAAAAATTATCGCTGGTGGGAGTGTCTGCACCCCGGCTGGAAACACGCCAGCTCCCTTCATGAAACCATGAGCCCCCTCGCAATACCTTTAATGATCCTCCTTCTGGCCCCTTTGGGTTTTGCCTTGGCGCTCGGGCATAATATGCCGGGTCATACCAGTCGCTGCACCACTGCCACACACTGGCCGCCATGTCGTATAAACCAAAACCGTTAGGGGGATAAAGGCCGATCGGATAAGTTGCCTGCAGGCCCTTCACGTTCGCCTGTTCAGGGCTAAGGGTGTTCCCGTAAACATAGCGGTTTCCTTTTAATCCACCACGGGCTGCTTTCTCCCACTCGGCTTCCGTTGGCAATCGTTTTCCTACCCAACTGGCATAGGCCCGGGCCCCGTACCAGGAAACTTTCACCACTGGATGATTCTCATAACCGGATTTGGGAATAAAACGCCCATTTTTGAATTTAATCTTACACAGCCACCAGGAAAAAAGGCTGTCAGTGTCCAACCATTTTTTACCTCCTTCTTTGCGGTTGCCACAGGCATTCAGAAATCGGGCATAATCGGCGTTCGTAACCGGATAGCGGTCCAGGTAAAAAGCATCTACGTAAACTGTATGCACAGGCCGTTCGTCCGGTTCTCCCTCATCAGAGCCCATCTCAAACTCCCCGGCCGGAATCAGCACCATCTCCCCGGCGTGGGCCTTGGCCCCGGGAAAAAACACCAGAAGCAGAAGCAAGAGACAGTACAGTTTAAATTTTGCTTTGGTTGTTGATTGTGCGGTTGAAAAGGTCATATGGAAAAGCATCGTTAGTTAAGTGCGCGGGGTATCCTTATTCTCCCCGAATTCTTGCCCCCAACTTCCTGAATTTACGGACACCTTTTCATTACGGCATCGCTGGATAAGACGCAGAGAAATTTTATCGAAAAGATAATCTGGACGTCAAGGTTAAAAAGGCCGTAGCTAACTTGGATGGAATTGCTCAGTTTGATAGTATAAAAATTTTCCTTTTTAACTTTAGTCCGCCTGCGGCGGATCACTCCTGCAAAATTTTGCGCACAACCGTTTCAGCCACGCTCTTTTGGACTTCCGGGGTGAGGAAAGGAAATCTTGTCTGTTCCTGAAATTCCCCGGCAAGCTTTTGAACTACCTCTTCCAGGTTCTCCTGATTCTGAACCATTGTCATTATGAACTTCCTGTCTTCCTCCGCCTGCTCAATCGCTTGGCGCAAGAATCGCCTGGCTTCCTCCCCCATCAAAACTCCATGGTGTTCAAAGGCGCAGGTTTCAACGTCGAGGGAAGCCAGTTTTTTCAATGACTCCTTATAGAGCCGGAAATCATACTGCGGGGATGGCTGGGCGATGCCCTTTCCATCATAAGTGGGAAAGGTGGCTGAATCTGAGGGAAAAAGGATTTTGAGAGCAGGAACGTAAAGGGCGATAGAACACTTTGTGTGCCCGGGGACCTCGAGAAACCGGACCTCGATTCCATCCCCCAGATCCACGGTATCCATATCCGCGGCAACCTGATCGATCTGAATGGTGTCAAACTGTAAGTCAATCTCCTTGGCCTTTTCAACCAGCCCTGCCCTGGCAATCATCTTTTCATTCATGGAGGCGATGAATTGTACCGCTTTTTTATTGGAGAAGACCCTCCGGGCATAGGAGGAAGCCAGGATATTCACCTGGGGAAGTTTTCTTTTCAAATAAGGTACGGCGCCGCAATGATCAAAATGAGAATGGGTTATGGCTAAATATCGAATCAGGGAGAGATCGAAGTCCATGCTGGCAATTTGCCTTTCCAGTTCCGGGGCAATCCAGCTCATTCCGCCCCCGACGATCATGGCTTCTTTTCCCTTGAGAAGGTAGAGGCAGTTTTGCCAGGTTCCCAAAAATTCCAGCCGATCCAGAACTTTTCCCGGACTTTTAATCAGCAAAATTCCTCCTTGATCTGGCTTTGGCCAAGGCTAAGAACCAGCCACTTATAGGGAAGTTGATGAGTAAGCATCTTTCAAAAAATTTCATTAAAATACAAGAAGGCCATCCCTGCGCAGTTCTTTAATTTTGTTTTCTGGAATCGAAAGTGGTTTTTGCGGGAGTATTTCTAAAGCATTTAATTTAGATCTCTTTGGTTTTCCTGGTGCCCCCGGGGTGACTCGAACACCCGGCACAGGGATTAGGAATCCCTTGCTCTATCCACCTGAGCTACGGGGGCAGGAACTAAAATTGCCTAAAGTGAGCTAAAGTGCCTAAAGTTAGAAAGCAATAAAAAGTTCTGCGGTGCTGCCGTCCTGGCGATATGCGTTTTCTTTTTTATATTAGCATGAAAGGTTAAGGTTTCAAGAAATTTTTGGGAAAGGAGCAAAGGCTATTTGACTATTGACAACTTCGGGTAAAGAAGATACCTTCATCCCGGCTTCCTTTACAGAAATGCACCCTTTGGGTTTTGGGGAACCCCGAGCCAAACAACCCCTAACAAGGCAAGGATTTAATGTCGGACCGTTTCATCATCTGGTTAGCTTCGGCGGGTTACAGCGGATATTGTCCCCTCGCTCCGGGAACTGCCGGAACCTTAGTCGGAATCCTTGTTTACCTTGTTTTTTCCGCCTTTCCCCCCGCGATTTATTTATTAAGTACCGCAGCCGTTTTCTTCCTGGCCTTATGGGTTTCAGAGCGGGCTGAGATCATTTATGGGAAAAGGGATAGCTCGAGAATTGTCATTGATGAAGTAGTGGGTTTTTTAATCACCATGGCCCTCCTGCCCTGCACCCTCACAACGATTATCGGGGGATTTCTTTTTTTCCGCCTTTTGGATATAATTAAACCTCCTCCGATCGGAGCCATTGATCGACGGATGAGGGGTGGATTGGCGGTCGTTCTGGATGATGCCGTGGCCGGGATTTACGTCAATCTCTTGTTACAGGCCATTCATCAATGGCAGCCGCACCTTCTTTTCATGATGGACCGATGGTTCTTCGGAGCGGGGTAAGAATGTTTTTTAGAAAAATCATGGGTTATGGGCAGCTTTTGCAGCCTGAATTTTCAGGCGTTGAAAGGGCTGAATCATGAAGGTTGAAATCATCACTGTGGGAAATGAGTTGACTTCGGGGGAAGTGGTTAATACCAATGCCGTCTTTATGGCCAGCTCTCTCACAGAGAGAGGGTTTGAGGTGATCTGTATCGCTACGGTTGGAGATAATGAATACTGCATTGAAGACGCTCTCCTTAGGTCTCAGGAACACGCGGATGCGATCATCGTAAGCGGCGGTCTGGGCCCTACTGCCGACGATGTCACGGCCAATTCAGCCGCCAAAGCTCTGGGCCGGCGGATGACCATCAATAAAGAGATCCTGCAATCCCTGCGTGAGTCGTTTGCCCGGAGGGGAATGGAGATGCCCCTGGCGAACGAGAAACAGGCTTTTTTCCCCCATCAGGCGGAAATTATTCCCAATCCTCTGGGGACCGCCTCCGGTTTTATCCTTCGCCATAAAGGCCGGATCTATGTATTTCTTCCGGGGGTTCCCCGGGAATTAAAACATCTCTTCAGCGAAAACGTCCTGCCGTTATTGGAAAAAGAACGGCAAGATAAGCCTTGCTTCTGGTCGCGCACTCTGAAAGTTTTCGGTTTTACTGAATCTGCGATCGCGGACCGTCTGAAAGGGATCAACCTTCAGAGCCATTCCGCTGCCCTGGCCTACCTTCCCCGCTTTCCGGAAAATCATGTGAAAATTACGATCCGTGGAGAATCCCCCGAGGAAGTGGCCAAATATCTGGAAGAGATGGAGAAGACAATTCGGGAAAAATTGGAAGGGCGGGTCTTCGCTTCCGACACAGAAACACTGGAAGAAATCGTCGGTCGTATGCTCCGTTCAAACCGGGCGACCTTAGCGGTGGCCGAATCCTGTACAGGAGGCTTGATCGCCCACCGTCTGACGCAGATTCCCGGGAGCTCGGATTATTTCGAACGGGGATTGGTCGCGTACAGCAACCGGGCTAAAGTGGAAATCTTAAAAGTTCCCGAAGAACTTCTGGCCGCACATGGTGCCGTCAGCGCCCTGGTGGCGGAAAAAATGGCCGAAGGAGTGCGGCAGATTAGCCAATCAACGCTGGGACTGGGCGTGACCGGAATTGCCGGGCCAGGGGGCGGCTCAGAAGAAAAACCTGTGGGCACGGTATTTATCGCTCTGGCCAGTCCCCAGGGTATTCTTTCTAAAAGATACCAATTCCAGGGAGACCGGGAACAGATCAAGACCATTTCTGCCCATACGGCTATCGATTGGGTGCGCAGATATTTTCTAAATCTGCTTTCCGGTATAAGCGGCCAGCCGGCTTGAAAAAAAGCCGAAGCCTGATTGCCGCCGGCCAATTTTTTAAAAGTTATGGAAGAAATCCGTTCGTTCATCGCCATTGAAATCCCCCAACCTTTAAAGGTCAAGATGGAAGATTTGCTAAAAAAGCTCAGGGGAACAGAAGCAGATGTCAAATGGGTGCGTCCCGCGAGTATCCATCTGACCCTGAAATTTTTGGGCTCGGTTCCGGAAGAAATGCTGAAAAAAATCGCCCTGGCTATCTCCCCTGTTGTGGCCTCCTCAGAGCCTTTCGCTTTGCATGTCCAGGGTCTCGGCTGCTTTCCATCCAGCCGTAACCCCCGGGTCCTCTGGCTGGGTATCAACCAGGGAGCCGAACAAGTCTCTTCCCTGCAAAGGGGCGTCGAGAAGCAAACAGCCGAGTTATCCTTTCCTGCGGAGACCCGGCCTTTTACACCCCACTTGACCATCGGCAGGGTTCGTTCTTCTATGGGCAAGAGTTTTTTAATGCAGGAGATTGCGGCCAACAAAGATGTGGAAATCGGGACTTTCCAGGCCAAAGAAGTTTTTCTTTTCAGGAGTGAGCTGAATCCTTCGGGGGCAATTTACACAAAGTTACATGCCTTTTCCATGAGAGAAAGTCAGCCTAAACAGATGGGTTTTTAGGGCCGTCATTTCTGCGGAACCCGGAACATCCCCTACCCGGCGGGTGAGCGAATTAATGATTGGCAAATAAAATTTTATTAAAGAGCTAAACTACTACGTCTATTCAAAATAAAGGAGGAGAACATGCCGGCGGAAACGCATAAAGAGAAAGCCATTGACCTGGCGGTCAGTCAGATTGAACGCCAATTCGGCAAAGGAGCCATCATGCGTCTGGGAACGGATGCCATCATTCCGGACATCCCGATCATTTCCACGGGTTCTTTTGCTTTGGACCTCGCCCTTGGTGTAGGCGGAGTTCCGCGGGGCCGGGTCGTGGAGATTTTCGGTCCGGAAGCCTCGGGCAAAACCACCCTGGCCTTGCATATTGTCGCCGAAGCCCAGAAAAAAGGGGGCATCGCCGGCTTTGTCGATGCTGAACACGCCCTGGATGTCTCCTATGCCCGGAAACTCGGAGTCAAAACCGATGATTTGCTGATTTCCCAGCCAGACACCGGAGAGCAAGCCCTGGAGATTACCGAGATGCTCGTGCGCAGCGGGGCCATCGATATCGTGGTGATTGATTCGGTGGCGGCGTTAGTCCCCAAGGCTGAACTGGAAGGCGAAATGGGCGACGCCCACATGGGTCTGCAGGCCCGGTTGATGTCCCAGGCCTTAAGAAAACTCACTTCCACCATCAGCAAATCCAATACCTGCGTCGTCTTCGTCAATCAGATTCGGATGAAGATCGGCGTGTTCATGGGAAACCCGGAGACGACCACGGGCGGGAACGCTTTAAAATTTTATTCTTCCGTTCGGCTGGACATCCGCCGGATTGGGGCCATCAAAGACGGCCAGGAGGTCATCGGCAACCGCACCCGCGTTAAAGTGGTGAAGAACAAACTGGCCGCCCCGTTCAAAGAAGTTGAGTTCGATATCATGTATGGTGAAGGGATTTCCCGGGAAGGCGATCTTTTGGACCTGGCCGTGGAAAAAGAAATTGTGGAAAAGAGCGGAGCATGGTTTTCCTTTGGCAATGAAAGGGTCGGCCAGGGGAGGGAAAATTCCAAGATTTTCCTTAAAGAACACCCCGAAATTGCCAAAGTCATTGAAGCAAAACTTATGGAGCTTTTTGACCTGGCTAAAAAACAGAAGGACCGTTCTGGCGCTTGAAAGGCAGGTCATTTTTAAAGAGGATTACCCTTTGACGCTCTAAATGTGCAAAACGGCGAAGAGGAGTGATAGAAAACGGAGAGTATCTTCGGGAAAGGCGACAGAAACGGCCCTTCGCTTCCTGGCCATCCGCGATCACAGCCGTGAGGAGCTGAAGCGCAAACTCCTCACCAAAGGGTTTGCCCCCGCGGAAGTTGAAACCACCTTGGGTGAATTGGATGCACGTCACCTGCTGGACGATTTCCGCTATGCCAGGCGTTTGGCCTTCTCTTTAGGCAGAGAAAAGCTCCTCGGTCCCCAGCGAATCAGCCGCCAACTTTACCATAAAGGAATTCCGGCTGAACTGGCCGAAGAAGCCATGAACCAAGCCGAAGCTGATCTTCCGGTTAAAGAGCGGTTGCAAGAGTTGTTGCGCATAAAGTTGAAAGGACGTCTCCTTGAACAGATGACTCCGCGGGAAAAAAGACAGTTGGCCAACGCCATCTTCCAGCGCGGATTCCTATGGGAGGACATCCTGCAGACCTTACAAGAATCAGGAGGTTTTACAGAAGAATGATGACCGGCAGCGCCATCCGCCGCAATTTTTTAGAATACTTTAAGAGCCAGGGACACTCGATTGTCAACAGTTCGCCTTTAATTCCCCAAAAAGACCCTACCCTGCTGTTCACCAATGCCGGGATGGTTCAGTTCAAGAATTATTTTACCGGTGAAGAAGAATCCCCCTTTCCCCGGGCAACCACTTCGCAAAAATGCGTACGCGCCGGGGGAAAACATAACGACCTGGAAAACGTCGGCTACACGGCCCGCCATCACACTTTTTTCGAAATGCTGGGAAATTTTTCTTTCGGCGATTATTTCAAAGAGGGGGCCATTGCTATGGCCTGGGAGTTCCTCACCGGCGTCCTTAGACTGCCCCAAGAAAAGCTCTGGGTAACCATCCATGAAGGGGACCAAGGTTTGGGCATCGGGCCGGATGAGGAAGCCAGAAAGATTTGGCGGCGCTATATCTCCGACGAACGCATACGCTCCTTCCCCAGTAAAGATAATTTTTGGCAGATGGGCGATACAGGTCCCTGTGGTCCCTGTTCGGAAATCATCATCGACCAGGGTCCTGGAGTCGGCTGCGGCCGGCCGACGTGCGCCCTTGGCTGCGATTGCGATCGTTTCCTCGAACTATGGAACCTGGTCTTCATGCAATTCGAACGTCACGCCGATGGGCGGATTATCCCTCTTCCCAAGCCCAGCATCGATACGGGAATGGGCCTGGAAAGGATAACCGCCATTGTCCAGGGGGTCGATAGTAATTATCATACCGACCTTTTTAAGCCAATTTTCCAGGGTATTGAGCAGCGCAGCGGCCGCAAATACACCGCCAGCGGGGCGGACAGCGTTTCCTTCCGGGTTATCGCTGACCATTGCCGGGCCGCTACCTTCTTGATCGGCGATGGTGTCCTCCCTTCCAATGAAGGAAGAGGATACGTCCTGCGACGGATCATGCGCCGGGCCATGCGCCACGGAAAAAAAATGGGCATAAACGATCCTTTTATGTTCAGTTTGACCGATGAGGTAGTAGAGCTGATGCAAGATGCTTATCCCGAACTGACCGGCGCCCGGGAAATGATCAAAATGGTGATTGTCAACGAGGAAGAACGCTTTTCCGAAACCCTGACGGTTGGTCTTCGCCTGTGGGCTGAAGAAAAACAAAAACTAAGACAGGAAAGCAGGAAACAGATCCCCGGGGAACTGCTCTTTAAACTCTACGATACATATGGTTTCCCTCTGGACCTGACCGAAGAGATTGCCCGCGACGAAGGATTCAGTACTGATCGTAAAGGGTTTGAAGAAGCCATGGAGGCCCAGCGGGCCCGGGCCCGTGAATCCTGGAGGGGATCAGGGGAAGAAGCTTTGGGGAAAATTTATAAACTTCTCTCGGCGCAAAATTTGAAAACCGAATTTGTCGGCTATGCCCGCCTGGAATCCGAGGGGAAAATCATCAAAATTTTCAGAGGCCAAAGCGAGGTGGAGGCCGCCTATGAGGGGGAAGAGGTGGAAGTGATCACCGACCGCACCCCTTTTTATGGAGAATCCGGGGGACAGGAAGGCGACTGCGGATCTCTGGTGAAAAATGGCGCCTTAATGGAAGTTTCTTCCTCCTTAAGACCCTTGCCCGACGTGATCATCCATCGGGGAACGATCAAGAAAGGGGCCTTAAGCGTGGGAGACGTGCTTACGCTTAAAGTTCACCGGGAAAACCGGGAAAGTACAGCCTTGAATCATACGGCTACACACCTTCTGCAGGCTTCCTTGAGAGTGGTTTTAGGAGATCATGTGAAGCAGGCAGGATCTCTGGTTGCCCCGGAACGTTTGCGGTTTGACTTTACGCACTTCTCCCCCCTGTCGCCGGCAGAAATCGACCAGGTGGAAGCCATCGTCAATGCCCGTATCCGTCAGAACCTAAATGTGTGTGTTTCATTCCTTCCCTATAAGGAAGCCCTGGGAAAAGGGGCCATGGCCCTTTTCGGGGAAAAATACGGGGATGTGGTGCGCCTGGTCCAGGTGGAGAACGTGAGTGCCGAACTTTGCGGGGGAACACACACCAAGCGAAGCGGGGACATCGGACTGTTTAAGATTACTTCCGAGACCGGGGTAGCCGCGGGTGTTCGCCGCATCGAAGCTGTCAGCGGAGAAGAAGCCTGGAAGGCCATTAAGCGGGAGGAGCAAGAACTCCACGCCATTGCCGCCGCAGTTAAAGCCAAACCAGGGGAAGTGGCCGAAAAAGTTCAGCGGTTCATCAAAGAACATAAGGAAACCGAACGGGCCTTGCAGGCCTTACAAGCCAAGGTATCAGCCGGGCAGTCCAAAGACCTAATTGCCTCTGTGCAAAAAATTAAAGGGGTCCAGGTCCTTTCCGCGCGCGTGGACGTAAAAGACCCCAAGACCCTGCGGGAAATGGCCGACCGCCTGAAAGATCAGATTAGTTCCGGGATCATCCTCCTGGGCACACAAGGAGATGGAAAAGCCATGCTTCTTTGCGCTGTAACCAAGGATCTGGAAGAAAAATACCCGGCAAATAAATTGGTCAAAGAGGTTGCCAGATACGTGGGGGGCACCGGCGGGGGCCGGGCCGATATGGCTCAGGCCGGTGGGCCGAAAGTAGAAGGGTTAAGCGAAGCCCTGGAAAAATTTTTGGAAATCATCTGATGGGAAGAACTTGATGGTCTCGTAAAAAGTCAAAATTGGGATGGCAAAGTAAAAAGCTCCATATGCAAGGCGCGCAAAACCTGAGGAGTGAGGCGTACTTACAAGGTACGCCGCAACGACGAAGGTGAAGCGCAATCCCGCTCAGAGCGGGACAGATGGACTTTTTACGAAGCCATCAAAATTAAGGACCGATACTTGTGTCAATTTATTTAGACCATGCAGCTACGTCTTTCCCTAAACCAGCGGCCGTCTGCCGCGCCATGAACCGGATGGTGACCCGGATTGGCGCCAATCCAGGCCGTTCCGAGCACAAATTAGCCAGAAAGGCGAACCAGATCATCAGCGAAACCCGGGAGAAGATCGCCTTACTTTTCAACATTTCCGAAGCTAGGCGCGTGATTTTTACCTGTAACGCCACGGAAGCCATAAACCTGGGCCTTAAAGGAGCGTTGTTGCCTGGAGATCACGCCATCACCTCTTCCGTCGAACATAATTCCGTCATCCGGCCGCTAAAAGCGCTGGAAAGGGTAGGGGTACAGTTCAGTCAGATTCCCTGTTCTCGTCAGGGTCATCTGAACCTCCGTTTGCTCAAAAAGAGCATCAGGCGAAAAACGAAGCTTATCGTCCTCACCCACGCCTCAAATGTCATCGGCTCCCTTTTGCCGATTGAAGAGGTGGGTGCCTTCGCCCACTCCCAGGGAATTCTGTTTATGGTGGATGCTGCTCAGACCGCTGGACTTTTGCCGATAGACGTGCAAAGGATGCATATAGATCTTTTAGCCTCACCCGGCCATAAATCTCTTTACGGTCCCCAGGGAACTGGATTCCTGTATATTTCCCAAGAGGTTGAATTAAAGCCTTTAAAAGAAGGGGGCACGGGAACAGACTCGGAATCCGACGAACAACCAGAAGCTCTGCCCCAGCGGTTTGAAAGCGGCACGTTAAACACCCCCGGAATTGCCGGCCTGGGAGCTGGGGTTTCATTTGTTTTAGATCAAGGGGTCGAAAAGATTTGGAAAAAAGAAAAATTACTTGAGCAACGCTTGCTTAAAGGATTAAAAAAGATTAAAGGGATCCGCCTCTATGGTCCACTGGAAGCGGAAAAGCGGGTTCCGGTAATTTCTTTCAACCTGGACTTTATGGAACCGGCAGAAGTTGGATTTATACTCGACGACCTTTATGACATATTGGTCCGTACCGGCTTGCATTGCGCTCCCCAGGCCCATAGGACCATGGGAACATTCCCCAACGGCACTGTCCGGGTCAGTTTGGGATTTTTCAACACCCCAGAGGACGTAGATGTCCTGTTGAGGGCGCTTAGAGAAATAACCCGGACAAGAAGATGACTCATTATGACTATGAAAGTTTTAGGAATCGAATCATCCTGCGATGAAACGTCTGCGGCCATTGTGAGGGATGGCCAGGAGATTCTTTCCAATATTGTGGCCTCGCAAGTGGCCTTACACAGCAAATATGGAGGAGTCGTCCCTGAAATAGCCTCGCGCAAGCATGTGGAATTCATCCTGCCGGTTATCGATGAAGCCTTAGCCCGATCCGGTAACGGCCTTAAGGAAATTGACGCCATAGCGGTAACCCAGGGCCCTGGCCTGGTGGGCTCGCTCTTAGTGGGAATATCTGCCGCCAAGTCCCTGGCTTACGTGCTCAAGGTCCCCTGGGTGGGGGTCAACCATATCTTAAGCCATATTGCGGCGGCGTTTCTCTCTTCACCTTCATTAAAATTTCCTTTAATCGCCCTGGTCGTCTCCGGCGGTCATACCAGCCTTTTCCGGGTGGAAAGCCAAACCCGCATGTTTTTGCTCGGGCAAACCAGGGATGATGCGGCCGGGGAAGCTTTTGATAAAGTGGCCAAGCTTATGGGTTTGGGTTACCCCGGAGGACAGATCATCGACCGCCTGGCCAAAGAAGGAGACCGAAAAGCTATTCCTTTTCCCCGTACCCTGCTTGAGCCCCATTCCCTGGACTTTAGTTTTAGCGGTCTCAAAACCGCCGTTCTCCAGCATATTAAAGGTTTAGGAGGAAAACTCTCCTCAATTCAGATTCGGGAAATCGCCGCCTCTTTCCAGGAAGCAGTGGTAGATACCCTGGTAAAGAAGGTTCTGCGCGCGGCCAGGCGAGAGGAAATTAAAGAGGTAGTCGTGGTCGGAGGGGTAGCCTGCAATTCCCGCCTGAGGGAAAGATTCTTAGAGGAGGGAAGTTCCTCGGGGATTGCCGTACACATCCCTCCGCCTGCCCTTTGTACGGATAATGCCGCTATGGTGGCTGCGGGCGGTTTCCATCATCTTATCGAAGGACACCGCTCCGACCTTCGGCTGAACGCCTATTCCCGGTTTAGTGGAAGCCATCAAAGGTGATGCTCTCGTAAAAAGTCAAAATTTGGATGGCAAAGTAAAAAGCTCTCCCGCGTTTCGCGGGACAAGGCGCGCAATCCCGCTCAGAGCGGGACTGAGGAGTGAGGCGTACTTACAAGGTACGCCGCAACGACGAAGGTGAAGCGCAATCCCGCTCAGAGCGGGACAGATGGACTTTTTACGAAGCCATCAAAGGTAATGGTTTGTGGAAAGAGAGAATGACCTGGGATGGAGAACCAGGGCCAAAGAACGATGGACTCGGTGGAAAAGGAATTTTCGCCTTTTTTACCTTAGACTCCTCAGGTTAAAAGGGCAACCCGGAGAGGTGGCCGGAGGGGTGGCTATCGGAGTTTTTGTGGGGATGACCCCTACAGTCCCCCTGCACACGGTTTTGGCGGTCTTTTTCGCTTTCCTTCTCAAGAAAAGTAAGCTGGC
Source organism: Thermodesulfobacteriota bacterium (assembly GCA_030018715.1). Classification (GTDB taxonomy): domain Bacteria; phylum Desulfobacterota; class SM23-61; order SM23-61; family SM23-61; genus JAHJQK01. The sequence continues at coordinate 14,531 of JASEHN010000009.1, forward strand.
CGCGGCCCTGGGCGTATGGGTGGCCAATCCTTTTTTTCTCCCTTTTATCTACATTTTGGACTATAAAGTCGGGCAGGCATTAACAGGAGCTCCAGAACCTTCTTTCTCCCTGTCGAATTTTTCCTTCCTCCGCCTTATCGAATTGGGTTGGCATGTCTCTTACCCCCTTTTATTCGGGGGGATAGTCAATGGTTTTCTTTTGGCTATTCCGTCATATTTTATCACCAAGCAAATAATTATCCTCTACCGGGAAAAAAGACGCAAAGGGCCAGAGAGAATAGATGTCCATCCGAAGACAACTTAGGGAATTGCAAATTCGGCCAAAAAAAAGACTCGGGCAGCATTTCGTCACTGATCCGCAGATTCTCAGCCGGATCTTGGATTGCGCCGCCCTTACGCCTGAGGATGTCGTTGTGGAAATCGGGGCAGGTCTGGGCAGCTTGACCGTTCCTTTGGCGAAGCGGGTTCGCAAAGTCTATGCCATAGAATTGGATCCCCGGTTAGTTAGGGAACTTAAGAAACAGTTTTTTTACCGTGATTGTGTAGAAGTGATTCAGGCGGATGCTTTGCAGTTTGACTTTGCCCCTCTGTACGGGGAATGGCAACGGAAGATGAAAGTGGTGGCCAACCTTCCTTATGAAATTTCCAGCCCGATGATTTTCCGCCTCTTTCAAGAACGGCGCTATTTTTCCCTTTACGTCCTGATGCTCCAGATGGAAGTGGCCAAAAGAGTGGTCGCCCGCCCGGGAACAAAGGATTACGGTCCTCTAAGCCTCTGGTCCGAGCTGTATACGCGGACTCAAATCGCTTTCGCGGTCGGCCCTCAGGCCTTCTACCCCCAACCGAAAGTGGAATCTGCGGTTGTCAGGCTGGATATTTTGCAGATGCCGAGTGTAGATGTGCCCGACGAAAAAATTCTACAACAAATTATACGGTCGGCTTTTACCTACCGGCGGAAGACCCTTTCCAATGCCCTTAGGCTGGGGAGCTTCTCCCACGTTGACCTGAAAAAAATTCAGGATGCCCTGCATTCTGTTAAAATATCCCCCCTATCGCGGGGGGAAGCGCTTTCCTTGGAGCAGTTTCGCGACCTGGCCCAGAGGCTTGCGGCGCTCTCATGAGCGATGACCATTCCCTTCTTGACCATGGAAAGAGAAAAATTATCATAATGGAAGGATCATCTCAAAATTAGTTGATTGAATATTTTATCAGAATTAGGCAAGGGATCGGAAGGAAAGGCAGATTGCGCCGCAAGCATCGGCGGGATATTCGCTTCCCTAACCCACCCGGCTCGCCTTCCGCCCAGCACAGCGGGGGCGGGAAAAGAAAGGTGCGGAGGATAGAAGAACACCCCCGCCCCAGCTTAAGAGGGATGCGTGCCTCATGATTGCCAGCAATATGACTTTCCTTCCGATCCCCTGAAAGTACAGGACATTTTACCCATCCCGGCTTTCTGCGCCTCAACTAATTTGGAGATGATCCTAATGGAAAAATGAGTAAACTCAATTTGCATCTTAGAAAAAGAATGGAACAAGCTCTTCTCCAGCATGGAATGCTTGCCGAAGGGGATCGTGTTTTGGTGGGGGTTTCGGGTGGGGCGGACAGTCTTACACTCCTTAAACTTTTAACCGGGCCCATGCTTTTCGTTCCCAGGCCAGATTACGTCTTAGCCGTCCATGTGGATCTGGGTTTTGACGAAGGGGATGGGCAGCATACTCAAATCCTGGAGAGGCATTTTAAAGAGGAAGGCTACAATTACCGGATAGAAAAGACAGATATCGGACCCCTGGCCCACAGCGAATACAACCGCAAAGCCAGCCCATGTTTTTTGTGTTCAAGACTTCGCCGAAAGGTACTCTTTGAAATGGCCAGAGAATACCGATGCAATAAAGTGGCCCTGGCTCACCACAAAGATGACTTGATTGAAACATTACTTCTCAATGTTTTCTTTGCCCGGGAGATCAGTACGATGCTTCCTTATCAGCCTTTTTTTAAAGGTGATTTTTACCTTATGCGGCCATTGGCTTATATAGAAGAATCGCTTCTTAAACGGTTTGCCTGTTACCACCGATTTCATAATCCCCCCTTATCAACGATTTGGGGTTCCCCCCTGTTGACCATATGATTCGATTATTTGGAAGGGTAAGATTATCAATTCATTCATCTTGATGCTCTAATTCCTCTGGTTCGAGGGAGGAATTTTTATCGGTGAAAAAGGTCCCTAAATTGACCGGTGGTAACATTGCCAGTGAGGCCAAGCTTCCGGTAGTAAAAACAGGATGCCCGAGTGCCGAAAATACCAAAAGGAAATATGTAAAGGATCTTCTTAAAAAGTTGGAGGAAGACCACAAAGGATTGAAAGAAAACATATTCAAAGCCATGAAGCACGTTAAGCCGGATTATTTGTTGGGAAAATAGAAAAAAATTAGACTATGGGATATAGGTTATAGGTGATAGGCTACGAGCTATCAGCTATTCGCTCACCGCTTCTTTCATATTGACATCCGCGGGAAAATCGTTAATATAAAAATATCTAATATCCTTTCATTTCGTGGCGGTGTAGCTCAGCTGGTTAGAGCATGCGGCTCATATCCGCAGTGTCCGGGGTTCAAGTCCCTGCACCGCCACCATTTCTAAATCAAATAATCCCAAAAATTCAAAAAGTTACAAAAATACTCAAAACGGGTCTTTAGCCATTTCTAACCTATTTCTAACCATTTTGAGAGTAGAAACCGAAAGGGAGAAAGTGAGGGGAATATAACGCGCCGCTCACCGGGTGCCGAACTTGTTGGCAATCCGGTGAAGCCGCTTGTTGGGTGGTCCGTCCTCGTCTTTTGCGTCCGAGCGACCTTTCCACGAGGAACAGGAAAGCTGAAATCATCGTGCAGAGCCACGCCGTATCGTCCTCGTCGAAGTCCTCGTGTGTGAGTACATGACGCAGTATTCGCTTCCGATATAGGCGAGTTCCGATTTGAGCCTCTTTGCCTCGCGCCATGAAGCCCACTGCTTCTTGGATTGCATCTCCCCGGTACCTTGGAAGTCGGTATCCGCCAACTCTCTCAGCGTACCCGAACGCGAGCGCACAGAACATGGTGCAAAACCGATGCGCGCGGACACACCTTGGGTCCATGCCAACCTCTTCTATAATCTCAAAGAAGTCTGGTTGACGCTGGTGGAGCATGCCCGAAAGCGCTGTCCCTTCCTGGGCGCTGAGCGATCGGACCGCTCTCGACAAAGATTTGAGATCTGAAATAGCAAACTTCATGGGCTACGATTCCCCCCGTGTCTCCTCCCGCCCAATGCGCCCGGGTCATCGGCGCATTCCCCCGGGCGCGCACCGTCCGGGGAAACGGACTGACAGGTGTACGGGCGTTTTTCCCGTGCATCCTTGTCCAGCCCGATGTTCGGCAGATATTTCCTCAAAAGTTCAGTCTTCCCCCACGGCCTCTAGATCGGCTATATCTTTCTTGCGACCTAATGCTCTCTTATTGCATATGAAGTCATCACGGCCGATATAATGAATTGGCAAATCCCCGAACAAACCTTCCACCCTTCCCGATCGCGCCTTTTCCCATGAAACCCCCGTGATCGAGGTTATGATGTCTACCCTGACTGGCGGAAACCCGAGCTGAACGACTTTACCTTCTTCCTCAAAGTCCGCCGCTGTCAAACCCACAGATCCAAATCCAAACTCAAGAAGGGCTTGCATGATACTCCTCGCATTGATCGGGTCAGGCCTCACAAAGACGTCAAGGTCGCCCGTGTACCGAGGGGCGCCATGAAACCCCAATGCGTAAGCCCCTACGATGATGTAATCAACCTTGTGTTTGTTGAATAACGCGAGCAAATCTCTGAAGTCTTGCTGAACTTCCATAGTGTTGCCTTCTCAAGATTTCAATGGCTGCGATGCGTTCTTGGGGAGTCTTGCTGAGCCAGTAGGCCAGATCTTCCTTTATTGACGAATGTCTTTTCAGGTCGAGTTTCCGGACAACTCTTTCAATCATCTCTTTTCTCCGTGCAACCCGTTGTCAATATCCTTTTTGGTTTGCCGAACGGCGAGCTGAGCGGCGGATCGGGTGGCGGCGCGAGCTTGCTCGCGACGATACCCGTGACGACCGCTCGAGCGATTGGTTATGCGATTGTCTGCATCGCATTGACGAACTCCCGCCCGGACATCGGGACGGGAAGGGGTTTCCCGTCGTGCTCGTAAAGCTGAATCGTCTCTTCGATGATCTCGCAGAGCTCGGAGAAGACGCTCTTCGCATCCGCTCCATGGCAGCCGCCGTAGAACAACTCTGGGCAGCTGCCGATGAAACAGCTATCCTCGTCGGACCACTCGACGAGCTTCACGTACTTATCGCCCTTGCTCATTGCTTCGACTCCTCAATAGCCAGTCGCACTGCCTTCTCCTGGTAGTGCATGGCATCGTCGCCTTCGGATCCGGAAACGGTCACCGGCTTTCGGACCTTGGGGTGGATGAAGTTTCGATGGCTGCCCTTCCCGCCTCTGTCGACGAATCCAGCCTCCTTCAGATCGTGTATGAGGTCGCGGACCTTCCGGGGCACTCATTCTCCTCTTCGCATAACGCGGCGGCTCACAGGCCGCGAGGTACGAGCGGTCCTTGTGCAGCCGCTGGTTATGCCTTAAAACCCCTCAAAGTTCGAGTTTGCCGATGAAAGGCCCAATCGACTTCTCTAGCCTAACCATTGCATCTACCATTTTATCATATATCTCAGGCCATTTTTCTTCGTCACGATATCCTCCAATCGTG
>JASEHN010000378.1 GCA_030018715.1 Thermodesulfobacteriota bacterium
CCCGGCCCTCAACAAAGGCTTTAATACCATTTTTTCAAATCGCTAAACTGTTACCCCTTTTTAAGCGCCTAAACGCACACCGGTTTTCAACGGATGGCCCCGCAGGAATTCAGAGACGCTCATCCGCGGGCGATTCTCCATCTGCAGCTCTCTGACCCTCAGGTATCCTGGAGAAGTGGCGATGCAGAGTTCATCAGCATCAGCCCTGACTATGGTCCCGGGAGCTTCCAGGGGGTTTTCCTCCGGCTCTTCAACATAACGCGGACGGAAGAGTTTTAAGAGACGCCCGTCCCAGTAGGTGAAAGCTCCTGGCCAGGGGTCGAATGCTCTAAGAAAGTTGGCAAGCTGGCGGGCCGGGGTATTCCAGTTGATCTGTGTTGTGTCTTTATTAATTTTGGGAGCATAGGTGGCTAAGGAAGGGTCCTGGGGGCGGGGTATGATCAAATCCTTTTCCAGGCCGTCGAGGGTTTCCAGAAGCAGTTGAGCGCCCATACGGGAAAGCCGGTCGTGCAGCGTTCCGGCAGTATCCTCCATCTCAATTAAGGTTTCTGCGGATAGCAGGAGCGGGCCCGTATCCATTCCGGCATCCATGTACATCGTGGTTACTCCTGTGCGGGTTTCCCCATTGAGGATAGCCCAGTTAATGGGCGCCGCTCCCCGGTATTTGGGAAGGAGGGAGGCGTGGACGTTCACGCACCCCCGGGGAGGGATGGAAAGGACTGTGGGGGGAAGAATCTGGCCATAAGCCACAACCACGATAAGCTCAGGCTGGAAGGATCTCAAAGCCTTAAGGGAAGAAGAATCGCTGATTTTTTCCGGTTGAAAGAGGGGGATATTTTTGTCCAAAGTTAGGGATTTAATGGCGGACGGCACAAGTTTCCGCCCGCGGCCTTTGGGCCGGTCGGGCTGCGTGATCACCGCCAAAACTTCATGGGGAGATCCTATAAGACTTTTAAGCGAAGGAACGGCGAATTCCGAGGCGCCCAAGAAAAGAAGTTTCAAAGCTCCTTTCCTTCTTTACTCTCCTTTAACAATTTCCGCCTGTATAATTCTCTCTTGAGCTGGCTTATGTGATCGATGAGGAGAATCCCGTCGAGATGGTCGATCTCATGCTGCAAGACGATGGAGAGCAGGTCATTTCCGACAATTTCCACAGTTTCCCCATCAAGATTCTGACCGCGAACCACAACATTCTTTTTCCGCTTTACCTCTTCCGTGAATTCCGGGATGCTCAAACATCCTTCTTCCCAGGTGCATTCGCCCTCGGAGGCCACAATCTCAGGGTTGATGAGCGCTATCAGATTTTTGGGCTGGTTCGCCGGGGTTACGTCAAGCACAATCAGCCGGAGCGGATGGCCAACCTGGGGAGCAGCTAATCCAACTCCGGGGGTCGCATACATGGTTTCGGCCATATCCTGGACCAGCTGGCGGATTTTCTGGTCAATTTTCCCTACAGGCTGAGATTTTTTTTTCAGGTTCCGGTCTGGGTATTTAAGAATTTCGAGAACAGGCATATTGATTTTATAGCATATTGACGGGATCCACATCAACAATCAATTTGACTCCCGGCAAGGATATTTCTTGATCAGCCTTTTCCAATATCTTTTCTGTTAAGGCATGGAGGGTGGACCACTTTTTCCCTTTGAGGAGTATCTGGTAGCGATATTTCCCTTTGAGCCGGGCCAAAGGATTCATGGTCGGCCCGAGCATTTCAATTTGCCCCTGAAATTTCTTTTCTTTTTGCAGCAGGTTTAGAAACGATTGGGCCAGGGCCTTAGCGAAGTGAAGAACCCGGGCCTGGGAGTTTCCTTCCAGGCGAAGGTTGATTAACCTTGTGAAGGGAGGATAACCCATTTCTCTACGGTACTCGGCCTCCTCTTTGTAGAAGGCCGGAAAGTCCTGGCTTTGAGCCATCTGGATGCTGTATTGATGAGGGTTATAAGTCTGGACGATAACTCTTCCGGGCAATGATCCTCTGCCGGCCCTGCCAGCGACCTGGGTGAGGAGCTGGAAGGTGCGCTCACTGGCCCTAAAATCAGGGACGTTAAGGGATAAATCGGCCGCCAATACACCCACGAGGGTCACCCGGGGCAGGTCGTGTCCTTTGGTAATCATCTGGGTTCCCACCAGGAGGTTCACTTCTCCGCGGCGCACCTGATTCAGGATCTTTTGGTGTGATTTTTTGCGGGCGGTCGTGTCCCGGTCCATGCGGGCGACCTGAACCTGGGGCAGTTTTTTTTTGATTTCCTCCTCAAGGCGCTGCGTGCCCAAACCGAAAAGCATGAGATTAATGGAAGCGCACTCCGGACAGCGCGAAAGAGCCGGAAGGGAAAAGTTGCAATAATGGCACTGGAATGACTTTAGGGGAAGGTGGTAGATCAGGGAGACGCTGCAGTTGGGGCATTTATAAATGAATCCGCAATCGCGGCATAGGGCAAAGGTGGAAAAACCGCGCCGGTTCAAAAATAGCAGAGCCTGTTCCCCCCGTTCGGCATTCTGCTTAAGGGCTTCTTCCAGAGCCCGGGAAAAAATAGTCCGTTCTTTTCCCTCCGCCTTTTCCTGGCGCATGTCCACCACCTGAATTTCTGGCAGGGGCCGGTGATCAATACGGTGGGGAAGGGTCAGGCAGCGGAATTTATTTTCCAGGGCATTATGATACGATTCCATGGAGGGGGTGGCTGAACCGAGCACCACAACGGCATTTTCCATCTTTCCCCGAACCAAGGCCAAGTCACGGGCATTGTAACGCACTTTGTCTTCTTGCTTGTAGGAAGGGTCATGCTCTTCATCCACGATAATAATGCCCAATTGCTCCAATGGAGCAAATATCGCCGAGCGGGCGCCAATGACCAATTTCACCAAACCTCTTTTAATTTTGCGCCATTCGTCATAACGCTCACCTGAGGAGAGTCCGCTGTGCAAAACGGCCATGGGGTATTCAATGCGGGAGCGGAAGTAGGCTACCAGCTGGGCGGTCAGAACGATCTCCGGGACCAGGAGCAAAGCCTGTCGCCCCTTAGCTATGGCCTCTGCGATAGCCCGTAAATAAACCTCTGTCTTGCCGCTGCCGGTAACCCCGTGCAGGAGAAAAGGATGAAATTTTTTAGAGCTTAAGGCCTGGCAAATTTCGGCCACTGACTCTTTTTGGCCTTCGGTCAATAAGGAAGGGGGACCATCCACCCAATCCTCAATTTCTTCCCAGGAGAGCTGGCGGAATTCTTCTTTATCGATGATTTCTATGAATTGTTTTTTTTTAAATACCGCTAAAAATGCGGATGAGTTTTTATAAATTTTTTTAAAATCCCCAAGCGGTAATTCTCCGGCTTTCTGGATAAAATCCAGGACTTCTTTTTCCCGGGAAGAAAGCGGTAAATCTTCCGCCCGGTTTAGAAACCGGATAAAACTTATTTTCTTTTCTTTGGTATGCTGTTCGAATGAGTCTTCGTTTTTCTTGATCAGCCCGTCAGCGATCATCTGGCCAATAAATTCCCGCCCGGGGCCCGCTAATTTATCCAGCAGGGATGATGAAAGAACTTTTTCCCCTCGGCCTTTCAGGGCAAGCAGTATTTTACTTTCGGGAGAAGCAGGAGGAAAATCCGCTAAAAGTTCCAGACCCTTATCAGTGATGGCCAGAGTTTCCCGCTGACGAAGGCGGAGACCGGCTGGCAGGGCGGTTTTAATGACCTCCCCTACTGGCTGAAAGTAATAGTGAGCGACCCATAAAAAAAAGGTCAATAATTTTTGCGAGAGCGCAGAATCGTCATCCAGAACCTGGCGGATGGGCAGAATATTTTTCCGGGGAGGAAGCGTTTGAGCGGGGCCGAGGATAAAGCCGGCAAGAAATCGCCGCCCGAAGGGAACCCAAACCCTCTTGCCTGGCAGCGCTGTCGGCCCCATCTCTTCCGGAACTTCATAGACGAAGGTCTTGCGAATGGGCAGCAGCACGGCAACTTCCACAAATTGCTTTGTCTGGGGCATATTCTCTGTAATACTGACGTGCAAACTTTTTAAATTTTG
>JASEHN010000379.1:0-2047 GCA_030018715.1 Thermodesulfobacteriota bacterium
AAAGCCCGCACCGAAGGTGCGATATGTTCAACCCTCCCCCTCATTTCCTTCCGTTCCAAGCACGGCCTCCGGAGAAAATTTATAGGTAATCCTTGCTGTTGGATCCCTTTTGTTGGGTATCTGAAAATCCGAGAGAATTGAAAGAATTGCTGCATTGTCCTCAAAGCCACGAAAGTCAACGCAAACAGTAATCTCTTCACCTTTCTCCATGGGCGACTCCAATCCATCCCAGAAATCTCCCTCAGTAAGTTGGCGCGCCGAATCGGGAAGGTCAGGATCAAGAACTAGGCGCAGGGCATGGATAAAATTGGATTTCCCTGAAGAATTTTCTCCAACGATAACGACCTTTTCAGAAAGGGAAACTTCTAATTCTTTGAAATTGCGAAAATTTCTTATTTGAACCCTTGAAATATGGAATCCCATTTATTGCTCCTCTTCTTTGCCGGTATTAGCTGCCAGGCTCTATGAAAAAAGGGATTTTGACTTCATCAATTGATGAACAGTCTTCAAGGTTCAACTCTTGTACGGGGATGCCCTCACCCAACTTTCGAAGATACATGTCTCCTACAATGATCCAACACGCATCCCCAAAAGTCATAAAACAGTGTGAAATATGGAGTAACTCCTTAATTAACCTGTCCATAGCTTTCTTGTGATCATTGGGGTCGATAGAGTTTAGCATGGCGTAGTTGGTAATGAGGTCCGATAAATAGTACAGGCTGTTCCCTCTCGCCTCCGAAAGAACTATCTGCCATTCGTCTGTATCAGGTGGTAGGGAGAATCCTTGACGAATTTGCTCAACTGAATAATGAAAAGCAAAATTATTTCTGATTCTGGAAACAATATTATCCCGGCTAAAATATAACTTAAGATATTCGAGAGCCTCCTTGCCATCCACCCCTAATACCTTGTCATAATCGGCAGATATCCGACTCGCAAAATATGAGTGCTGAAGAAATTGCCATGCTTCCCAAAGTTTCCCAGTCAGAATTTTGGCAACCGTCAGGGCCTGAGTAGAATGAGCCCTTCTGATTACATCTGGTTCCTTTTCTGCTGGAGATGTCCAGTATAATAATTTCTGAAGGACATTAATTTCGTTTTCGATATGGCCAAGTCCAATGATGAAAGTGCGCTCGGCCTCTGGCATGCCTTCGAACTTAGCCCTCCCGATATTCCAAACGTGGAGTTTCATCTTTAATCCCCAAGGGTGGTTTCACATCCTTTCGGCGCATGAATGTGATAAGGCCAATTTGCCGGTTTGGGCTGGCCGGGTTTCCAGTCGGGCAGTCCGTTTTCCGATGGGCCAGGTGGTGGGTTGAAGCGGGTTTGATAGGGAATGCCCTTCCGCATTGCCTCGGCCATTTCATCATAGATTTCAAGAATGACGCGCTTGGTGCGGTATTCGCCCCATTTTTCTTCGTCCTTGCGCTTCACGATGGGGAAGGTGTCCATGATGTAGTCCACGGCATGGCGTGGAGTAGGAAAGTATCGGGTGAGACTCTCGGGTTTTCGGCGCCACTCTTCCTCCGGGCCAAGGTATAGATGGAAGAAGGCGGCGTCTAACTCGCAGCGGAGCAGGAAGCGGCGCTCCTCGTCACAGCGGAACGGCGGGCCGTTCCAGCCGCAATCCCGCGCAAACGGCTCCAGGTCCCACGCCGTGTAAGTCAGTTCGAGCACGCGGGGGAGCAACCAGTTCCGCAGCGTTTGCGGACCGTTGGCCTGCTGACAAGGCTGAATATACGTGTCGGACGGTATGACAGGTAACTGGTTGACGATAAAGAAGTTCAGATTGACTCCCCCAATCTTCTGGCGAACGCAGTAATCGAATGCGAATGCACACAGGATCGCATAGAGCAATCCAAAGTTGGATGCTTTCGCTACCCCGACAATCAACGGCATGCTATTGCCAACACCCGCGCGAGGAATTACAGTCGGGTTAAAAGTGCGCTCGTTGGTAAGGCTAGTAACGTTTGTGAATCCAAGCAACCATGCGGATTTCCATGAGCTACCGAGTGCTCTCCTGCATTCTGCCTCAGCTACCCAAAAG